>JBBRUM010000109.1:0-9533 GCA_038247815.1 Tepidisphaerales bacterium
CCCGGCCGTTACCGACGGGTCCAGCGGAAGGAGCGAGCCCCCCACCGCCCCGCTGCCCAGCGGGCAGGTGCGGTTGATGGCTTCCCCGACGCTCACGAGCCTTCGCGCGTCGCGCTGGAGCATGGAGCACCACGCCAGGGCCTCGGCTGCGGCAGAGATCGGCTGGGCCCGCTGCACGTGGGTGTAGCTGGGCATGACGACGTCCGTGCTGCGTTTGGCGAGGCTGACCATGGCGCGGCAGAGGTCGTCGACTTTGCCCTTGGTGTCCTCGGCCGCGTCGCGCAGCCAAAGCAGCAGGTCCAGCGCGACCTGGTCGTTGCGACTTCGCCCGGTGTGCAGCTTTCTCCCGGGGTCGCCGATCCGCTCGATGAGGGCGGCTTCGATGACCATGTGGATGTCTTCCAGCGACTCGTCAAACACAAACGTTCCAGCCGCGATGTCAGACTCGATGGACCTCAGCCCGCGCTCGATCTCCGCCCGTTCGCCCCCGGTGAGCAGCCCGACTTTCTCCAACATCGCCGCGTGCGCCAACGACCCCGCGATGTCCTGCCGGTACATCCGCCGGTCGTACGAAATCGACTCGACAAACGACGCCGCCAGCGCGTCCGTCGCCTCGGAGATCCGCGCCTGCCATGACTTTTGCGTGGAAGTGTTTGCCATAGGGGTCGATGGTATGCACCCCTCACCGCACTCCTTTTCGACTCCTTCGCGCGAAACCGCTATGCTCTGGCCTTCCATGGCCCTCACCCCCACGCCCATCCCCGCAGCATTCACTGTCGGTTCCGTCGTCAAGGTCACGCAGCAGATTGCGGCGCGCAATTACACCTGGGTGAGTGAGACCGTCGGCACGGTGGTCGAGTACAAGCAGAAGCCCACGGGTTCGTGGTACGCCCATTCGCGCGATGAAAAACTCTGGTTGGACCGGCTCGTGCTCAAGCTCAAAGACGGCGAGATCACCACGTTTAACCTTGACGATTACTCCGTCGTCGAGCTCGTCAAGGGCGTCTGATGTCCGTCTCCCTCCCCATGACCGGAAGCTGGACGGTGCTCGTGCACCGGATCAACCCCTACTCGATTCACGGCGACTCCTATTACGAACTCGTCGTCGAGCGGCCGCAGGATCCGGGAAAGCTCATGGGGCTCCGCGCCTCGTCGCACGTGCTCCCCCAGCCGCCGCAGGTGCCATTCCAGGCAGAGATCGCATTCCTGATGAGTCAGGTCACCGCCGTTCGCGTCCTACCCTCCCCGCCCGCGTCACCCGAGCACTGACAAACGCCCCCCCGCCCCGTACACTCGCGGCCCGATGCCCTCCAAGCCCATCATAGCTGCATGGCCCGTCGTCATGGTCGGCGGTTTTCTCCTCCCCGGAGCGGCCCACTTTCTCCGGGGCGAGCGGTTGCGCGGCGTAATCATCGGAACGACGATTCTCCTGCTTTTCACAGCCGGCGTGCTCTTCGGCGGCATACGCATCGTCGAGTTTCCCCCGTCCAACGGGCCCAACCTACTCGCCCGCCTCCTCGCCCAGCCCGCGTTCATCGGACAGTTCTTCGCCGGGCCCATCGCCTTCATCGCCGGATACGCCTCCCAGCACGCCGCCGCAAACCCGGCCACCGCCGGGATCATGTCACACTCCCGCCTCTACGACCTCTCCATGCTCTACACCGCCATCGCCGGTGCCCTGAACCTGCTGGCCATCATCGACGCGACGGCCCGGTCCTTCGCACAGGAACCCCCGCGCGACGCCGCCAAACTCGACCCCCCGCCCACCGCCAAGAGGGCCGCCTGATGACCCTCGCACTGCTCGCCCAAACCGCACTCCCCTACACACGCCCCTTCATCCAGCCCCTGCCCGTCTGGGACTACTGGTGGGCGATGCTCTTCCCGCTCGTGGCGGCCATCTGCATCGTGTACAAAGGCGTGAAGGTCTCACACATCGGTGAACTTCCCCGCGCTGCGGCGACCATGGCCGCTTGGGTGATCCTTGCTTTCGTAGCCGCCGCCGTTGGCATCTATTTTCTGGTCAAACTACTGCGGTAGACCCGCCGCCCGCCACCGTTTCCCGGCCGACCACTCGAAGGATCGTAAGCTCCAGGAGTCGCGCGTCCACTGGCTTGGTCAGGTGCACGGCGAAACCCGCCTGCTTCGACCGCGTCAGGTCATCATCCATTCCGAACCCCGACAGTGCAATCGCCGGAGGCCGATGCCCCGTCGACTGCCGCATGAGGTCGTAACCGGACCCGTCCGGCAAACCGATGTCCGAGATCAGCAGGTCGAACGCCTGCGACCGCAGCGCCGCCAGCGCCGCCGCCACCGTGCCCACCACCGTCGGCTCGTGTCCGAAACGCTTGAGCAGCCGCTGCATGACCCGTGCCGTGTCGACGTGGTCCTCGACGAGCAAGATCCTCATTGAAGTTGCGGCCGACTTCCCCGGGCCGCCCGTGTCCTCGCCCGCCGGCTGTGCAGGTTTGCCGATGGGGAGAACCGCGACGAACTCCGTCCCCCGCCCCACCCCCGACGACCGCGCCTCGAGCTCGCCCCCGTGCTGCTCCACCAGCGCCTTGGCGATGGCCAGCCCCAGCCCCAGCCCGCCGTAGCGGCGTGCGTCGTGGTCGCCCTGCATGAATGCGCCGAACACCCTTGGGAGCAGATGTGGCGAAATGCCGATCCCGTCGTCCACCACCCGCACCACCGCCATGCCCTTCTCTTCGGCGACGTGCACCGAGATGTTCCCGCCCTCGGACGTGAACTTGACCGAATTCTTCAAAAGGTTCCAGAACACCTGATGAAGTCGGGCGGCGTCGGCCGAAACGATCAGCGGCCGCTCTGGCGCGTCCAGCTTCACCTTCAACGCCTTGGTCCGTATGTCCGGCCTGCAGATCTCCAGTACGTTGGACAGCACGCTCATAAGCTCGACGGGGCGGAGGTCCATCCTCAGCTTGCCGCGAGAAATCCGCGTCAGGTCCAAGAGGTCGTCGATCAGGCGGATCTCCAGCTCGACGTTGCGGCGCATCACCGAGATCGCCTCGCGGGCTTCGGCGGGCACGGAAGGGTCGGCTTCAAGGAGCTGCGCCGACGTCAGCACGGGCGTCAGCGGGGTTCGAAGCTCGTGACTGAGCACGGCCATGAACCGGTCCTTGAGCTCCACCGCGGCACGGAGCTCGGCTTCGATCTGCTTCAGGCGCGTCACGTCGCGCATGCACACCACCGCAACCCGCGGCTGGCCGTGCGCCGCCGGCAGCAGCTCACCGTCGACGAGCACCGACACCCGGCCCCGCTCGCCGACCACGGTCATTTCCACGCCGACGAGCTTTTCACCCCGCATCACGCGACGCGCGGGCCAGTCTTCCCCGGGGATTGCAACACCCTCTGAGTTGAACAGTCCGACCCGCCGCCGCACCTCCGCGACATCCTCACTACCGGCCACGTGCATGAACATCCGCCTCGCCTCGCGCGTACTGAACAGCATCGATCCCGTCTGCGAATCGAACAGCACGGCCGGCACGGGCAATGCCTCGAGCACCATTTCCAGCCAACGCCGCTGCTGGTCCGCCCCCTCGGCCAGATCCCGCAGCATCTGCTCCATCAGCCGCTGCTCTTCCACATCCGCCAGCGTCCCCACGTACCGCGCGGCCAAGCCCGGACCGTCGTGGATCGGCCTGATCTCCAGACGCGCCCGCCGATACTCCCTCTCCCCGGAAGCGTTTTTCCTGAGATGCCTGAACTCAAGTGAAAACTCCCCCGCCCAGCCCAGAGGGTTCGTCCACTGCGCATAAACCGACTGACGCTCGTCTGGGTGGCACCATTCCCCCACCCCCAGCCGATTGAACTCCTCGACGGTGAACCCGGTCCACCGTTGCCACTGCCGGTTGGCGTATTCCACGCGGTCGCCGCCGACGCGCTGCGTCCACATCGCCTGCGGTACCGCCTCGGCAAGGCTTCGGAACCGTTCCTCGTTCACCGCAATCGCCCGCTGGGCCATCTTCGAGTCGTGGATGTCCATGTGTACCGCGCCCCAGCCCTCCAGCTCTTGGTCTTCCGAAAGCAGCGGCACCATGCGCTCAAGAAACCACCGGTATTTTCCGTCGGCCATGCGGAGCTGGTGCTCCCACTCACACGGTTCGCGCTTGGCTGTCGCCTCCGCCCAGATCCGCTCAATGTGCTCCAGCTCTTCCGGCAGGTACGCCACTTTCCAACCCATTCCGCGGTACTGCTCGAAACTCAAGCCCGTCGTCCGCCAGAACCCCTCCGCCGGCTCGTTAATCTCGCCATTGGCTCCCACCACGCACACGAACGCTTGCGAGGACCTGACGATCAGCTCCATTATCGTCAGTGATCGCCGAACCTGCTCATCAACCTGTTTGCGGTCGTGGATGTCCCGCGTCGCACCCACAATCTCCACCAACTGGCCCGCGCCGTCCCTCACCGCCGCCGCCCTGCAGCTCATCCACCGGTAATCCCCGTCCGCCTGCCGAACGCGATGCTCAATGTGGTACGCCCAGTTCGCGTCCGCCGTCCCGTCGCGCAACGCTGCCGACGCTCGCCTTGTCCTCTCGCGGTCGTCCGGATGGATCGCCTCCAGCCATCCCCACCCCATGGTTTGCTCCGGCGACAAACCGGTCATCCGCGCGAATTCCACCTGCGGACAGGTCAGTGCCCCGTCCGGCCCGGCCACCCACACCGCCACATTCGTCGCCTCCGCCAATGCCCGGTAACGCGACTCCGAACGCCGAAGCTCCTCCTCCGCCATCCACCTCGCATGAATGTCCTGGTGCGACCCCACCCACTCAACAATGTTCCCCGCCGCGTCCCGCACGGCCACGGCCCGCACATGATGCCACCTGTACGTCCCATCCTTGAGCTTCAACCTCTGCTGGTTGTCGTGCGGCTCGCCCGTCTCCAGCGACCGCAGCCACGCCTTCTCCACCCGGTGCACATCCTCCGGGTGGATCGAATCGCGCCAATCGAACTCCGACACCCGCGCCGGATCGATCCCCAGCAGCCGGCAGACCTCCACCGACGGCTCGATGAAATTTCCCTTCGGATCGATCCGCCACACCCCATGGGACACCGTCCCCACCAGCGCCCGATACCGCGCCTCCGACGCCACCAACTCGGCGTGTACAGCGGGGTCCACGCCCTCACAAAGCACACACACCATTCCGCCGCCGTCCACCCGCGACACCTCGCCCGACAGCCCGCCCTCCAGACGAAGTTTCGCCGCCGCCCGTCCCCCCAGTACCTCGCGGGCTTGCCCACACGCCTCCGACACCCGCCCTTCCCCGACGCGACCCGACCACGCTAGATAGTGTGAATTGCCATACACAACCCGCCCCGATTGATCGCAGCAAAAAGCAATTTCGTAGACCTTGTCAAGCAACGACGCGAGCAATGTCGCTTCGGCAATATCTTGTCTTTTCTCCAGAACGTCGGTTGCGAGTGTTGATCCGACCACTTGAGTAGGCGGAATTAGGTCTAAGTCGGGCGGTGGCGGCGGGATTCTCTTTTGCACGTTGCTGTGCCGATCGGTGGTTGAGTTGGGGCGGTGCACTTCTAGAGATTATCGAAGTGTGCTCCCGGCGGCAACGGAAACCGTTGACAGAAGTTAAAGTTGCGATAACCAGCGCAGGCGGCAAAGTTTGCAGCTTTACTCCAACCCCTGTAACTTAACCTAAGACGCCGAACTTATCGGCCCCCCGGGTACTTTCCGCCGAGGCACCGGTTCGCATCAAGCAAAACAGCTGATCGCGCCGAAACCAACACGGCGGGAGTCCTTGTTCGAACGGGAGTTGTATCCCGGACGGGGGTGGCTCCCGGCGGACCGCTCGCCGAGACCGGATGCTTCTTGTCCCGGAGCGACCCGCCTGACGACTGAAAGTGTTCTCCCGAAAACGTCCGACCCGGCAAGGTTGAGTCGCAACGGAAGACAGGAGTTTGACGCGTGATCTTCGATTCGCTTCTGGGTCTGTTTTCCATCGACATGGGCATCGACCTTGGCACGTGCAACACGCTCGTGTGCGTCAAGGGCGAGGGCATCGTGCTCAACGAGCCTTCCGTGGTTGCCGTTAAAAAGGGCACCAACCGAGTTTTGCAGAACGGCAACGCCGTCGGCCTCGTCGCCAAGGAAATGCTTGGCAAGACGCCCGGTAGCATCACCGCCATTCGCCCCCTCAAAGACGGCGTGATCTCTGACTTCGAAGTCACCGAAGCCATGCTGTCGTACTTCATCCGGCGGGTGCACGGGCGGAAGCACTTTATCGGACCGCGCGTCGTCATCGCGATCCCCTCGGGGATCACGGCCGTCGAAAAACGCGCCGTCCTCGAATCCGCCCAGCGGGCCGGGGCACGCAAGGTCTACCTCGTCGAAGAGCCCATGGCAGCCGCCATCGGAGCGGGCCTCCCCGTCACCGAACCGACCGCATCAATGATCGTCGATATCGGCGGGGGTACATCTGAAATCGCCATCATCTCACTCGCCGACATCTCCGTCTGCGAGTCCGTCCGCACAGCCGGCGACGACTTCGACGACGCGATCGTCAACCACATGAAAAAGACGTACAACATGGCCATCGGCGAGCAGATGGCCGAGCGGATCAAGATCGAGATCGGATCGGCTGCGTCGATGGGCGACAACGAGCCGACCATGGAGGTTCGTGGTCGCGACCTGATCTCCGGCCTGCCGCGAAAGATCACCGTCACCAGCGAGGAAGTCCGCGAAGCCCTTCAGGAGCCCGTGAGCAACATCGTCGACGCCGTCACCCGCACCCTCGAAATGGCCGAACCGGAACTGGCGGCAGACCTCGTCGAAAACGGGATCACCATGGCCGGCGGATCGTCGCTGCTCCGCGGACTGACGCAGGTCCTCTCCAACGCCACCGGCTTGGAGGTCAGACTTGCCGACGACCCGTTGACCTGCGTTGCCCGTGGGACGGCGGTTTATCTCGAAAACCTCGAGCTCTGGAAGGAAACGATGGAAAGCGACTCCGACGACCGCTAGCGCTCTGTGTGCCGCCCCGGATCAGGACTCGGCGCGAACTGCGGCGACCGCCACCATCCATTGCATGCTTCGCCCATGTCGCCCGCCGCACCGGACTCGTGTCAGCTTAGCAACCCCCTCGCAACCGCGGAATCACGATGGCCAGTCTGAAGTTCAACCATATTTTCGTTGTCTCGGTCGGCTTGTGCGCGGCGAGCGCGGTGTTCCTGCCGGTGAGCGTTGCCGAGAAGGTGCGGGCTCCGGTGGTGCTGCTTTTCGCCCCGGTGTCCTCCCCGGTGCACGCGGGGTCGTCTTGGCTGGGCGACAAGATCAATCCCGAGGCGCGCCGACTGGACGGGAACGTGCCGGTTGAGGTGGTGGCGCTGCAAAACGAGAACGCGCAGCTCCGGCTGGATCTGGCGTCGATGTCGGCGCAGCTCGAGGAGCTCAAGAGACTTAACGAGGACCGGGCGCAACTGGGTTTGGTGCGCGAGCGGTCCGTACCGGCGACGGTGGCCGGACTGGACGGGGGCACGGGGGGGTTGCAGCAGATTCTGGCGGTGGTCGTGCCGACCTCGGCTGCGGTGAAGGAGGGCATGCCGGTCGTTTCTCCGCAGGGGCTGGTGGGGCGCGTGACCAGCTCGGTCCGCGGCGGGACGCGCGTGCGACTGACGACCGACGCCGGGGCCAAGGTTCAGGGCTCCTTCGTCCGGTTCGTCGCCAACGAACGCGGCGGTGTCGTGCCCCAGATGCTCGGCGGGAAGAAGCCGCTCGTCTCAGGAACCGGCGGCGGAACCGAGACCGGGCTGCGGATCGGGAGCCTCTCGATGGCCGACGCGCTGGCGGTCGGCGTCGCCCCGGGGGACTGGGTCGTCCTCAGCGACACCGAAGACTGGCCGCAGCTTCTTCAGGGTTACAAGATCGGCAAGGTCAAGTCGGTTGAAAAATCGAAGCTCAACCCCTTGTGGGCGGAGATCGTCGTCGAGCCGCCGCTGGACTTCCGCCGGCTGCGCGAAGTGATGATTGTCAACAAATAGAAACTCCGGAGGTATCCCCACCCGTGCGATGGTTTGTGTTTTTCATCTTCGCCTATGTGATGCTCGGAGCGCAGATCGGCGTGGGGGACCAGTTGCGGGTGGGCGGCGCGGGGGTGAACTTCGTAGTGCTGGCGGTGGTGTTCATCTGCCTCAATACGTCGCGCGAGGCGGCGCTGTCGGCCGCACTGATCCTCGGGTTGCTGCAGGACCTGGCCACCTCGACCACCGCGCCGGGGCTGCACGGTTTCGCATACTCGGTGGTGGGACTGTTCATCGTCCGGGCCAACCGGCAGGTCTACCCGGACCACCCTCTGACGCACTTTTTCGTCTGCGGGTTGGCGCAGTGCCTGGTGGCGCTGACGATCTTCGGGCACTCCTACCTCCGCCCGCCGGAGGGCATGACGCACGTGGCGGCTTGGCCGTTGGCGGGCTCGGCGATCTACACAGCCGCGATCGCCCCGATCGTTTTGGGCCTACTCTCGCGGGGTAAAGCGCTGTTCGGATTCAATCCGGTCAAAAGGCGTGTTCGTTCGTACTAAGCTTTGACTTCGGTCGCAGAGATATGTTCGAAAAGCGACTTAAAATCCTCCTCGTGGCGCTGGTGGTGTGCCTGTCCGTGCTCGCGTTGCGCGCCGGCCAACTTCAGATCACGCAACACGGCGAGTGGGACCAGCGGGCCAAGGCGTCGCTCAGGCGCCAGCAGCTCACCGAAACCGTCCGCGGGTCGATCATTGACGTCAAAGGCAGGCCCATCGCCCTGGACCTGGCCTGCATCGACGCCTGCGTCGATTACCGCGTCATCTCCGACCCGCCGGACGACGGTTTTGTCCGCAACGAAGCCCGCCGGCGTCTCCGCGGTCAGACCGAGGGCAAGCCCCGGGCCGAACGCGTCGCGCTGATCAACGCCGAGGTCGAGCGCGTCAACGCCGACATCACCCTGATGTGGGACCTGCTCGGAAGGCTCCCCGGTTCCACCCCCGAGCGCATCGCCGAAACACGATTGTCCATCATCCAGAAGGTCGAACGACGACGACGCGAGGTCTGGTCCCGGTCGTATGTCGCGGCTGTCGCCAGGTACACGTCCGGCGAGAAGCCGCCCTGGCTGAAGCGGTTTCTGATGGGCGAGGGCGCCGACGTTCCGCGACTCGAGCAGTTTGAAGTCGAGATCGGCGAGGAGATCGCTCCGCACCCGGTGTTGAAGAACATCCCCGGCGAGGTGAACAACTATCTCACGAAGAACCTCGAGCGTTTCCCAGGGCTGGTGCTCCGCCCCGGGATCACCCGCAGCTACCCTTTTGGTACCGCCGGGGCGCACCTGCTCGGCCACCTTGCAAAGGTCACCCGCGAAGACCTGCAGAACGACGAGGAAACCGACGAACTGCGGCAGTATCTGCCGTTCGATCAGGTCGGTCGCGCCGGGCTTGAAGCGCTCTTCGAACCCCAGCTCCGCGGCCGACGCGGAAAGCTCGTCCGTCTCGCCGGACAACAGGAAGTCGTCGAAACCATCGAAGCGGTGACCGGGA
>JBBRUM010000110.1:0-9498 GCA_038247815.1 Tepidisphaerales bacterium
CTCGACGCCCCCGTGCCAACGTCAATCGAGTAAATCCCGCCCGTCTTGTTCAACCCGTAGATCATCGACCCCATCGCCAGTGTCGGCGACAACGTCAATCCACACGCCGCAAGGAACAACGCCCGTTTCGTCATGCTCGATCCCCGATAAACACCGGCAACCACGCTCCAACGAGAAGACGTGCAATCACCAGTCGGGATCACCATCGAATTCACCCCGCCTCCCTCCAAACCCGCCGAGTTATCGGCCCTTATCCCCACCTACCCCTTGATTACCGTCAACCCGCGCCCCTTCTTCTTGGGCACCTGCGCGTAGAGATCGTACCCTCCCGCCCCCACCACTTCCACCCGTGTCAGCATCCCAGCGTGCAGTCCGCCGCCGTGCACGATCGTGCTCGAGTCAATGTCAGGAGCCTGTCCGGCATGCCTCGCCACCCAGCCGTCTTCCTCCACATCCCTGCCCGCAGGACGGTCCACCAAAACCTCAATCGTCTCGCCCCTCAGCGAAGCCGCCTTCTTGAACGCCACCTCCTGCTGCACCAACATCAACTCTTCCACCCGCGCTTGTTTAACCTCGTCCGTAAGTTGCCCCTCCATCCGGCCCATTGGCGTTCCCGGCTCGGCTGAGTAGGGAAACACGCCCATCATCTCAAACCCGAAGTCGCGCACGAAATCCACGAGTTCATTGTGCTCGGCGTCGGTCTCGGTCGGGCTGCCCGCGATGAACGTGGTCCGGATCGTGATCCCCGGAACCCATTTCCGCAGTTTCTCCAGAAGCGTGCGAATTTCCCTCCCCGTCACCCGCCGCTTCATCACCGTCAGCAGTCGGTCGCTGATGTGCTGCAGAGGCATGTCGATGTACTTCACCACCCGGTCGCTGTCCGCGATCGTCTTGATCATCTCGTCCGTGAAGCAGCTGGGATACGCGTACATCAACCTCAGCCAGTGCACGTCCTTCATCTGCTTGTCGAGCGTCTTGAGCAACCCGCTCAGCCCCGGCCCGTAGCCAATGTCCGTCCCGAAGCTCGTCGTGTCCTGGCCGATCAGGTTGAGTTCCACCGCCCCGTCGGCAGCCAGTTCCTTGGCTTCGAGTAGAATCTGGTCCACCGGCTTGGACCGCATGAGCCCGCGAATGCTCGGAATCGTGCAAAACGCACACCCCTGATTACACCCCTCCGAAATCCGCAGATATGCGTAATGCCTCGGCGTGAGCCTCAACCGGGCCCGGTCGTCCTCGAACACCGGCAGCCGCGTCGTTTTCGTCTGTTTGGCTCCGGCGTCCAACCCCGCCCGCTCGGCCAGCTCGCGCGAAAGATCGTGATACTTCCCCAGATAGTGACCTTCCTCACCCTGCCGCGGGTTGTATTCTCCGCGCACGGCTTCGACGATGTGCTCCCGGTCAAAGACGCCGACGAGCTTGTCGATCCCCGGCTCGTCTGCCAAGAGCTTGGTCTTATGCCGTTGCACCAAGCACCCCGCCACCACAACCCTTTTGACCTTCCCCGCCTTTTTCAGCGCCACGGCCTGACGGATCTCCGCCATCGACTCGGTTTTAGACGCCTCCAAGAATCCGCAGGTGTTGATCACGATCGCGTCGGCTTGCTCGTGGTCCGGCGTGACCACTAATCCGTCCCCCGCCAGAAGTCCGAGCATCCGTTCGGAATCCACCAGATTTTTCGGGCACCCCAGCGAAACAAACGCCACCGACCGAACCTCTTCGTTCACCGTTCGCGACATAATTCTAAACCTTGCTCAAGACTTCGTGGCGTAACGGCGTCACTATAGTCACGGTTTACGCGCGTACTCGGCTGGAGTGCGCACACGTTCGGTCGGCCTTGTCTAAGTCGCGCGCTGCCATCGAGCACTTGCGAGTCTCAACAACAAATAGATTGGCGTAATCCAAACCACACCAGACGTAGTATTCCAACAATATCTCGATATCATTTGCACTCCTTTATTCGGACGTTAGAATCATCGCCATGCCCGCCAAGTCAAAAGTCGTTAGCAGTAGCAAAAAATCACCAGAGGCGACCGATAAGCGCCTTTTGAAGTCCGCGCCGAAGATCGCAAAAACTGCCCCCGTTTCGGCGGCGGGTAAGTCGGGAGCGGCGACCAAGTTGAAAGTGTCGGTGAGTCGAGCGGTGCTCGAGAAGTCGGCCAAATCGAAGGTCGGGCAGATCGTACAGTCGGCGCCGATCGCAACGTCACTCAAGCCAACGATCACCTCTGACAAGTCATCGCCCGCCAAGACGGCGCTCAAGTCGGTCCCCGGTGGTCTTCGTGCGGTTCCGAACCCGCATTCGAAGAACCACGCCGGCCGTCGGCCCGAGCGACCCCCCGCCCGATTCGTCGCGCCGGACGGCACATCGGCTGCCAAGCCTGCCCCGCTGCCACCCCCGATGGCTGCCGCAATTCCCCCCACCCCCTCGGGATACAACACCCTGGCCACGCTCGGCGGCGGAGAGGTGCCTGTATCTTCGTCATACGGCAAAGCGCTGAAAGTTCTGTCCACCCTCGCCGACTACGAGCACAGGCGGATCGTCCGATACAACCCCGAGAATTTCAACCTCGACCGAATGCGCCTACTGCTCAAGCGCCTCGGCGACCCGCAGAACAAGTTTCGGTCCGTTCACGTCGCCGGAACCAAGGGCAAGGGCTCGACCTGCACGATGATCGCCGCGATGTTGCAAGCCAACGGTTACAAAACCGGGCTGTACACCTCGCCGCACCTCGTTGACATCCGCGAGCGGATGCAGATTAACGGCGAGATGATCCCCCGCGACGACTTCGCTCGCCTCATCCGCGTAGTCGAGCCGCACCTCGCCCGGATTAAACCCCAGCCGACGTACTTCGACGTTTTGACCGCGATCTCGTTTATGTACTTCGCCGAGCAGAAGGTGGAGCTTGCGGTCATTGAGACCGGTTTGGGTGGTCGACTCGACTCGACCAATGTTCTCAACCCAGAAGTCACCTGCATTACGGCCATCAGCTACGACCACATGGCCCAACTGGGCAATACCCTCGAGAAGATCGCCACCGAGAAGGCCGGCATCTTCAAGCCCGGCATTCCGGCGGTGACCTGCATCCAAGATCCGGCAGCCGAGAAGGCGATCATGGAAATCGCCGCCAAAGTTGGCAGCCCGCTGGACATCTGCGGCAAGAACATCGAGTTTTCCTACCGCTTCGAAAGCTCCCGCCTCGCCGGGCCGCACTTCCGACTCTGCCTGACCACGCCCACCTCCCGGTTCGAGCACCTGGCGGTGCCGATGGTCGGCGAACACCAAGCCATCAACTGCGGACTGGCACTGACCGTCATGGACAAGCTCAAGGGACGCGGGATCGCGCTCTCCGACTCGCGTTGCCTCGAGGGGCTTGCTCGGGCTTACATCCCCGGCCGGATGGAGCTCGTCTCGACCACCCCCCGGATCATCGTTGACGGTGCCCACAACGCAGCCAGCATTGACTCGCTGATGAAGTCCATCGGGCAACACATCCCGTACGACAGCATGGTGCTAATTTTCGGTTGCTGCGCCGACAAGGACGTGAAGGGAATGCTCGAAAAGATCGCGGGCGGCGCCGACAAAGTGATCTTCACACGCGTCAATAACATCCGTACCTGCGAACCCGAGGAACTCGCCGTCAGGTACAACGAAATGTTCGGCAAGATGTGCCAGGTCGCTCCCGACCTCGAAACCGCCCTCTCCATCGCCCGCCGGGCTGTGACCAAGGAAGACATCATCTCCATCACTGGGAGCTTCTACCTCGTCGGCGAAGCCAAGCGCCTCTTCCCCAAAGCCGGGCCGATCCCCGCCGTCCAAGCCGCCACCACCATCAACCTGGTCGCAGCCGGCGCGGGGGTCTGAGCGACCGAGAGCCCAACATGGTCACTGAAGTCCAAGACCACCGTGACGCAATTCGTTCGCTCTGCTGCAGACATTGTGTGCGCGAGTTGATCGTCTTCGGCTTGGCGTCGCGGGGAACCGATTTCGATCCCGCGCGAAGCGACATCGACCTCACTGTCGACTTCATTGACAACGCCTCGCCAGACTTGGCCGACCAATACGTTGGACTGCTCGAACAACTCCTACCGGCCCCCGTCCAGCTCGCCAGCAAACGAACCAATCTCCCGAGGATGGGCAACTTCGCCGACCCAAGGCCCGAAGTGCTCTTCGCCGCTTAAACCTCGTCGTCCCCGATGGAAAGTTCGGCGCGCGATGAACACCATCGCCCACTCTTTTGGACCTGCGACCACCGGCGCTATACGCTTGCTCCCCCCATTCAACGGAGCAGCACATGTCTCGGATACCTTTTCTCTCACGTCCCTCGATTGCGCACCTTCTTACCGGCAAGGTGCCGGTGGAAACTGAGGTGGTCGTTCGCGGCTGGGTGCGGACGCGGCGCGATTCAAAGGGGGGGTTTTCGTTTCTGGCGGTCTCGGATGGCTCGTGCTTCGACAACATACAGGTGGTGTGCCCGGCTGAGCTGGCGAACTACGCCGCCGAGGTGGTGCATCTGACGGCGGGGTGCTCGGTCGAGTGCACGGGCAAGCTCGTCAAGAGTCAGGGCAAGGGGCAGTCGTACGAGGTGCAAGCCACGAAGGTCGCGGTCATTGGCATGGTTGACGACCCGGACACGTATCCCATTTCCCCCAAGCAGCATTCATTTGAGTACCTGCGCGACGTCGCCCATCTACGCGTGCGCACGAACACCTTCGGCGCCGTCACGCGCGTTCGCAACACGCTCTCGCAAGCCGTTCACCGCTTTTACCACGAGAACGGGTTCTACTGGGTCAACACCCCGATCATCACCGCCTCCGACTGCGAGGGCGCAGGCGCGATGTTCAAGGTCTCGACGCTCGACCTCGCCAACATGCCCCGCGACGACAAGGGCGGCGTCGACTTCTCGCGGGACTTTTTCGGCAAGCCCGCCAACCTCACCGTATCCGGCCAGCTCAACGTCGAAACCCACTGCATGGCCCTCTCCCGGGTATACACCTTCGGCCCGACGTTCCGCGCCGAAAACTCCAACACCACGCGGCACCTCGCCGAGTTCTGGATGATCGAACCCGAGATCGCCTTCGCCGACCTTCAGGACGACGCCGACCTCGCCGAAGCGTTCCTCAAATACATCTTCCAGGCGCTGCTCAACGAGCGTCAGGACGACATGAAGTTCTTCGCCGAACGCATCGACAAGGACGCCGTTACCCGGCTCGAAAAGTTCGTCTCCTCCAGCTTCGAACGCATGACCTACACCGACGCCATCGCCCACCTCGAGCAAGCCGTCGCCAAGGGCAGGAAGTTCGAGTTCCCCGTCAAGTGGGGCATCGACATGCAGTCCGAGCACGAGCGCTACCTCACCGAAGAGCTCGTCGGCCGACCGGTGGTTGTGATGAACTACCCGAAGGAAATCAAGGCGTTCTATATGCGCCTCAACGACGACGGAAAGACCGTCGCGGCCATGGACGTTCTCGCCCCCGGCATTGGCGAGATCATCGGCGGCAGCCAGCGGGAAGAGCGCCTCGATGTCCTCGACGCCCGCATGCACGAAGCCCAGCTCGACCCCGCCGCGTACTCTTGGTACCGCGACCTCCGCCGCTACGGGACGGTGCCCCACGCGGGATTTGGCCTGGGTTTCGAGCGGACCATCGTCTACGCCACCGGCCTACAAAACATCCGCGACGCCATCCCCTTCCCAAGAACCCCCAAACACGCGGAGTTCTAGGTGCGAGGCGGGGTTAATGACACGGAGGGCACGGAATTCCTATCCTAAAATAGTATTGTATTTATACTAACCAAGTTCGAGCTGAACAGATTCTCCCCGTCTCTCTGTGCTCTCGGTGTGCTCCGTGTCAAATCCCCGCGGTTAAAACCCCGACCGCTTGAACTGTTTCTCCAAGTCTTTGAGCGAGAGTTTCAGGGTTGTCGGGCGGCCGTGGGGGCAGTTGCTCGTGCGATCGACGAGGTGGCGTTTGGCCAGTAGCGCGTCGATCTGTTGCGGTGTGAGCGGGTCGCCGGCTTTTACGGCGGCTTTGCAGGCCATCATGTCCAAGACGTCGTGAAGCAGCTCCTCTTCGGACAGGTCGAGGATTTCCTGTTCGCCGCGCTCGAGGAGTGCGCTTACGAACTCGGCTGGGTCAAGCCGGCCTAGGAACGACGGGAACCCCGTCACCGCCACCTGCCTTGGCCCGTACGCCGCCACCTCGATCCCGAGTCGCTCGAGCAGCGGCCGGATCTGCTCCACGAGATCCACCTGCCGTTCGCTCGCGGAGATCGTGGCGGGGATGAGCATCCGCTGACTCTCCAGCGTCCCCCGTGTTACCCGGGCGAACAGTTCCTCGAACAAAATCCGCTCATGCAGCGCGTGCTGGTCGATGATCTGCATCCCCTCAGCCGTCTGCACCACAAGATACGTGTTGTGCAACTGCAACGCCCCGAGCGCCGGGCCGACCACTGCGGGCTCAGCCACCGAACTCTCGACCGAACGCGCCGCCGACACGGTCAGCGGGTGTGGAGCTTCCGTGGCGGGCGCGGGCTTCACGATCGCCTGTACTTCTGTCCGCTGCGCCACCCCCAGCGTTCCCACCTCAGCCGCCTCCCGCACCAGCGGCCCCACCTCGATCAACTGCTGCCGCCCCAACGCGCCTTTGTCTCCGGCTTCTCCCTGCGTCCGGAAGAACTCCGCCATCGTGCGCATCAGCCCTTCCCGCCCGGCCGCGACCGCCTCGACGTCGCTCGCGCCCTCCGTTGGCTTGGCTTTGGGCGTCAGATCCGCCCCGAGGAGCACCTCGCGCACGCCCGCCATCACCAGCCCGTGGATCCGCCCCGAGTTGCGAAACCGAACCTCCACCTTCGTCGGGTGCACGTTCACATCCACATCCTCAGTCGGCAGCTCGATCAGTAGCACCGCCGCCGGCTGGCGCCCCGGCTCGGTAAGCCCGCGGTACGCTTCCTTGAGCGCATGCCCGATGAACCGGTCCCGCACCGGCCTGCCGTTGACGTACAGGTACTGATACTTCGTCGTTTGATTCGCCAGCTCGGGCAACCCCACGACCCCGCGAATCCGCACCTCCGCGTCGCGTGCGTCCATTGTCAGTCGCATCTCGCGATAGTCCTCCGGCCAGGCCTCGAGCAGCCTCCCCTCAGCCGATGTCCGCGGCATCCGCAAACTCGCCCGCCCGTTGTGCTTCACCTCAAACTCAACCGCCGAGTGCGGCAACGCCAGCTTGAGCACCATCTCCGAAATGTGCCCGAACTCCGTCCCCGGCCCCTTCATGAATTTCCGCCGCGCCGGCGTGTTGAAGAACAAATTCCGCACCTCCACCGTCGTGCCCACATTCCCCCCGGCCGCCTGAACGCCCCCATGCTCCCCCCCGCGACTCTCCACCTCGTGAGCCGCGTTCTCCCCCGCCACCCGCGACAAAATCCGCATGTGCGACACCGACGCGATCGACGCTATCGCCTCCCCCCGGAACCCCTTCGTCGAAATCCGGAATAGATCGTCGTCCGTCTCAAGTTTGCTCGTCGCGTGCTCGGCCAAGGCCAGAGGAAGCTGCTCGGCTGGGATCCCGCAGCCGTCGTCCACCACCCGGATCAGTCCCAGCCCGCCGTCTTCGATCTCCACGAGCACCCGCGTCGCGCCTGCGTCTATCGCGTTCTCCACCAGCTCCTTGACCACGCTCGCGGGGCGTTCAATGACCTCCCCCGCCGCAATACGGTTGACCAGCCCCACCGGAAGTCTTCGAATCAGCTTGGGAGTCATTCGCCCGGCATCATAGCCGTGATCGGCGCCGCGCTCCTACTTCCCGAACCGCCCCAGAATCCACTCCGCCACCACCTCCATCACCTCTTCGTTCATCGTCTCCTCGATCATCGCGTACTCGCTGACCGACCCTGTTTTAGCCGCCTGGAACAGGTGGTTCAGCCCCTCGAAGGTTCTCACCGTCACATCCGCGTTGCCACCCTCGCGCAGCGCCTTCTCCACCTCGGGCAGGTTCTGTCCCGCATCCACCTGCGTGTCCAGCGTGCCGTTGACCGCCAGCACCGGGCACTTCACCCTCCGCAGAGCCTCGCGCGGGTCCATCAGCAAAAAACCCCGCATCCACGGCGACATCAGGTTGGCCACCTGCGGCCCCGCCGACGTCGCCACCTTCGCCCGCGCCTCGGCGGGCACTTTCTCCAGCTCGAGTTGGCCCGACTGCATCAAAATCAGGTCCACCATCGCCTCCTGCGCGGCCGCCTCGTCCCCCGCCATCGCGCCGTCCAGCGCCTTCCCCTGCGCCACGGCCTGCCTCTTCACCACCGCCTCGGGAATGCCCATTGCAAGCATCGACTTCTCATATTGCACGCCCATCAGTTCCCGCCCCCGTACCCCCGGCCCCGCCAGCATCACCACAAACGCCGTCCGATCATCGCCAGCGGCCACCATTGGACCCACCAGCCCCCCTTCCGAGTGTCCCAATATCCCCACTCCGCCCTCGCGCACTTCCGCCCTTCCCCGCAGCCACTTCACCGCCGCCGCCCCGTCTTCCGCGAAGTCCTTGGTCGTCGCCCCCGCGAACGTCCCCGTGCTCATGCCAACCCCGCGGTCGTCGTACCGCAGTACCACGATTCCTTTCCGCGCGAGGCGGTCGGCCAGTACGGCAAACGGCCGGTGCCCCATCAGCTCCTCGTCACGGTTCTGCGGCCCGGACCCCGTCACCAGCACCACGGCCGGCCAGCCGCGCTCCGGCTTGTCCCCACCAGGCAACGTAAGTGTCCCCCCCAGCGACACCCCGGCCTTTACCGCCACCCTCACCTCTTCCTCGCGATACGGAAACGGCGGCACCGGCTCTTGCGGACGGCGCTTCTGCTGCGCCGTGCCCCGCGACATCTCGAAAGCCCCTTTCGCCGCGCCTTGGGTGAACGACCCCGCAACCTTTCCCGCCGCGTCCATCCGTCCCTCCATCGTCGGCTTGCCGCCCACACCCGCCAGTGCGATCTTCACCCCATCTGCCTCCGCCACCACCGTCGCCCCGATCCCCGCGACGCCTTGGTCCGGCTGACTGAACTTCCCCTTCCACCCCGCCCCATCAGCGGTCACCACCAAACCAAAACGAATCCTCTGTGGCCCCACCGATATCACCCCGCTCCACTCCCCAGCCCACCCGGCATGAGTCGTCGGCGCGGAGGTCGGCGCGCTTGTCGGTGCGGTGGTTTGCCCCATGGTCGGCGGAGCCAAAACGCTCGTCGCCAGTACCACAACCCAACCCGCCACGATTCGCCCCAGGGTTTTTCGCATACGCCAACTTTACCGCGGCGCAAACCGCTTGTGAACCCACTCCGCCACCGCCGTCATCACGTCCTCGGTATTCGTCGTTTCGATTATCGCGTCCTCGTTCGGCAGCCCCGTCTCCACCGGCTGAAACAAGTGGTTCAGCCCTTCAATCTACCTGATGGTGGTGTCCGTGTTCCCGCCCTCGCTCAACCCGCGCTCAATTTCAGGCAGATTCTGGGCCGCATAC
>JBBRUM010000111.1:0-9388 GCA_038247815.1 Tepidisphaerales bacterium
ACATCACCCGGTTCGCATCCGTCATCTCTCGGGCCTTGTTGATCGAGTCGTAACCAGAGTATGCCCCAATCGCAGCAACAATAAGAAAGCTCACAATGAGCTTGACCGAGATCGGAATCGAATTGATCAGATACATGACGCGCTCCCACATAGGAAAAAGGTGTAAAGACCCTGCGCGGCCCGATTGGACCACGCACACTGCGTGTGTTGTTGATAGAACACAATGTCAACTCATCGAGATGCCGAGGACTTTACGACTCCCAAAAGGGGCACTGCGGCAATTCGACTAACTGACCCTAGTGAACCTAATCGTCAAAAAGGGGCGGTACATGAAATAAAACAGAGATCATTGTCCCATTATCTGCGCGGTGCTCCACACTTCCGTCCACCCGCTACCTGGCCGCGTGTCAGTCGGCTCACCTGCCCACCCGACACAACGCTGAAACCAGCCCAGCCGCGTGGGGGATCCAGTCCTCGTCCGATAACGAGTGCGGTCCGTCGTTCTCCCGCGTCGCAGCGGCATCAAAATGAAACTGCTCGCCCACCGAAAACCCATTGGTCACAGTTCCCCGGAAGTTCAACCAGGATCCCGCAAATCGCGCCCCGACCCCGTGGATCATTGAGACTGGCAGCGCGACCCCGGCGGGGATGTCGCAAGAGTAAATGTGGCAAAAGGCGATGTTCTCCCGGTGGACGCCCGCGTTAAGTCCGCAGACCCATTGGAGGTTGCCCGTCGCGACGGGAATCAACGCCGAGTCCCCCAACAGCGCGGCTAGGTCGAACGCCAACGCAGCCGCCTGCCCGTAAATGCAGTTCATCCCATGCCACGGCCCTGCAAACGTGATGATCCCTTCGCTTGAATGCAGTTGTTGCGGCAGGAGGTAGAACGGATTGGCACGGCAGGCGGGGAGGAAGAACCCGTAAGCGAACCGCTCCAGTGTGTTTCGCCACGCGGGAGCGCGGGGGTGATCCGGGTGCGCCGCCAGCGCTTGGATGAACACCGACACGTCGTAGGCGTGCGTTGCCCCGAGGTCGCCGCCGGCTTCGCGGTCGCGAAGCTGGTGGGCCCATGCGGGTTCGGGGTGGTGGAGGTCGCCGAACTCGTAAAACCAGCCGCTCAAGCCGTGCATCGACCGCTCCGTCGGGGCCTGCCGCGACATCGCCCGGTCCAGCAGTTCCACCGCCAGCGCGAGCAGCTCCAAGTGCCCCTGCGCCGAGAGCTCCAGCGCCGCCCGCGCCGACATGAACAGGTCGCGCGTGCGGAAATCGTCCTTCGGCGGCACGTAGCTGCCGGGCAGGCCGCGCTGCTTGTGGTTGAATCCGAACCCCGCGTCCTCACCGGGAGACACAGCAAACCCGAGGGCCGCCACCGCGCGCTTGCGATAGTCAGCCGCCTTCTCCGGCAACGCCGCACCCAGCACCCGCGCCGCAGCCGCCCACGCCGCAGCCGCCTTGTTCGCGTCCGACCGCGTCGTGATGTCCTCAAACTTGGGAATCTGATGCGAAAGTGAGCCCGGTGACAACCCCCTTTTGGCTGCCTCATCTTGCAGCAAGCTCTGGTAGTCGCACCCGTTGACGATCTGGCTCTCGATGCGGCCCCGCTGGTCTCCCGTCAGCCGGCCTGGGACGAGTGTCAGCACCTCACACAGCGCAAGGATCGTGCTCGCGTGCGCGTTGAGCTCGAACCATGGCATCCCGGCGTCCAGCCAGCCGACCTTGGCTTCGGCGAACCGCGCACGCTTTTCGAGTTGGTCGATCGCGGACAACTCGAAGGTTCTCCCCCAGATCATCTGCCAACCCACCTCGATGTCGTCCGCCGCGATGGACTTTCCCCCCGTCTCCAGCCGAACTGAGTACCTTCCCGGGGCGGTCACTTGCGACACATCCGCCCGCCACCAGTGCGAATGCCACAGGTAACCCCAGTACTCCGCCGGCGCGCGGACGACATCGCGCCGTCCGTCCGACACAACGACAACCGCCGGCTCGGCGATGCGCGACTTCTCCGTCGCCCGAACAATCACGTGCTTGGGCAACCCCGATTCGTATCCCACCTGCGACGTGAGTATTCCAAAGAGTGCCGTTTGGGGCGTAAGTGGGCGCGTGCTTGCCATCTGGGAAGGGTAACGCGGCACGACCACGTCCAACAACCGGACTTACGAGGGGGGGAGCGCCGGGGCGCTGGGTGCGTCGAGCGAACGCTTTCGCGATTTCGGCCCGGCGGGCGCGTCTTTCTTCTCGCGAGACTTTTGCACACCGCGGGCCATTGCGATGACGCCAGTACGCGCGAGCTCTTCGATCCCGTAGGGGGCCATGAGGTCGATGAAGCTCTCGAGCTTTTCCTCGGTGCCCGAGAGTTCGAGCATGAGCGAGTCGGGCGAGACGTCGACCACCTTGCCGCGGAACAGGTCGACGATGTCCAAAATCTCACGGCGCTTCTCGGGCGCAATCGAGACCGTCATCAGCACCAGGTCGCGCTCGATGTAGGCTGCGCCCTTGAAGTCCCGCACCTTGACGACCGGCACGAGCTTGGCTAGCTGCTTGCGGACCTGTTCGAGCGTGTTTTCGTCTGCGCTGACGACGATGGTCATCCGGGACAGATTGGGGTCCTCGGTTCGACCGACGACCAGCGAGTCGATGTTGAAACCGCGGGCCGAGAAAAGCCCGGCAATGAGCGACAGTACGCCGGGCTCGTTGATAACTAGCGCTGAAATCACATGACGCATGGTGGACACTCCAAAGGGACGGGGAGTGTAGGTGCCGGGGTCGGGGTTGGGAATCGGCCCGGACACGTGAAATCGCACCATCCCCAAGTCCAACCCCGGCAATTACTTACAATCCAACCGCGCCGCGTGATCAACGCATGGGCGTGTTCAGAATGTCGTTGACGGCCGACGCGGCGGGGTTGTTGTTGATCCGCGCGGCAGGTTCCCAACGCTTGGCCAGTTCGCCGTTTCGGTTGACGACGAACTTCGTGAAGGGGCCCTTGATCTCGCCGCCGGATGCATGGCCGTCCGACTTCGACGCAAAGTACTTAAAAAGCGGGTGCGCGTCGGCACCGGTGGTCTTGGTCGTCGCCAGTACGGGGAAGGTGACCTTGTACCGGTCACGAATGGCTTGGGCGAGGTCTTTGTCCGAGCGGGTTTCGGGGGCGAAGTCGGCTGTGATGATTCCGACGACGGTAAACCCGCGGTCGCCGAACCGTTGCGTATAAAACTGCAGATCCTCGAGCTGCCGCCGGTTGGTGTCCCACGCGACCGGGACGAGGAGCAGCACGCGGCCCTTGAATTTCATCATGTCGAACGGCGTTCCATCGATGTTGGTCAGCGGGGTGGTCAGTGCGGGGAAGTCCGCCCGTTCGAACGGGGCGGTGGTCGGTGCGGTCGCGGGTGCGGTGGCGGGTGCGGTGGCGGGTGCGGTGGCGGGTGCGGTGGCGGAACCGGCTGAGACCGTCACCGACCACGCTGCCGCAAGAGCCAGAATAATAGGCCACTTTCGATTTCTCATGGTGTCAAAGGATATATCCAACGCGCCCGCGAAGGGAAGTCAAAAGTAACTACCCTCCGATCTTCCATCCCTGCGGCGGGAGCGACATGTTGGGCTCGGCGTAGGGCTGGTCGGAGTAGTTTACAGTCACGACGTGGCCGGTCGAGAACGTTGTGCGTTCGACCTCACCGCCGGAGGTGAGGTACTCGTGGTTGGTCATGGCGGCGGTGGCGACCTCGGCGAAGAAGCGGTCGACGTGCAGTGTGGCACGGATAGCCGACAGTACGTTGTCAGTCGACTCGCCCCACGTGCCGAGGGACATGAGGATGTAATAGCCCCAGAGCAGTTCCGTGCGCCACCCGGCTGCCCCCTCCCCGACCGACCCGCCCGACCCGCCGTCGCCAATGTACGCGTTGCCGTATCGCCCGTTGGCGACGCAGTCGTGGAACACCAGCGGCCAGAGTGGCACGGACTCGCCCGCAACCCGAACGTGGCGATTCTCCAGCCAACCGACATACGGCACGCCGAACTCGGCCGCCTCCTCCGAGCCCGCCAGGACACCCTCGCCGTCGACAAATTTTAGCAAGTCCAACTTGTACCGCTCGTCCTGGGCGCGGGTGATCGTGTTCCCGGGCTCGAAGGACTGGAACATTTGCACAGCCGTGGTGGTGTCGGGGAAGAACGCCCGGATGCCGAGCGACTTGAGCATGGGCCAGTTGCGATGCAGGTACGCCAGTGAGTCCCGGGCGTTGAGGATGTACGCCTGCCCGCCCGCCCAGTACCCGCCCTGCAGTGCCCGGCCGTCCGTCCCGCGCACGACCCCCTTCGGCCAAGAGGGGGATTGCAGATAAATGTCCTGATAGTTGTCGTGCAGTGCGGTGGTGAGCTCGGGCGAACCGCCGCACAAATCCCGTAGCTGGCCCTCCGAACCGAAGGCGGGGTCGGGCGGCCAGACGTCGGGGTGTGACTCGTCATACCCCCCCGGAATCCAGCCGCGGATCAGCACGAGCGCTTTACCGAGCCCGGCGCCCTTCAGCGACTCCAGGCTTCGTTTGACGTCACCGTAGGTGAGGTCCACCTTCAAGCCCTCGGGGTCACCGGGCTTAAACCTGAGGAGTGTGTCGACCGCGCGGTAATGGCGGTGGGTTTTACCGAGCATGAAGGACACCGAGCGCCCGCCGAGAAGGTTGCCGAGCTGCGGGTGGCGGGAGAGCTTCTCGGCGAGCGTTACGAGCGTGCCCCTGGAGGCGAGCATCTGCCGATAGGCCCGGGCGAGCCCGACGTAGCCGCCCCGGGTGAACCGGTAGGTCATGACCCTCGGCTCGGCGGACCATCGCCCGAGCGACTTGAGGAACGCTGGTTGGAACGCTTTGCGGGTGAAGAGGAGTCCGGCGTCGTGGTGTCCGCGGGCGAACTCGGCGAGCAAGCCGTGGTCGGGACGGTCGGAGTTGGCGGGGACTTGGGTGGCGTGGCGGAGGGTTCCCCACATGCGCATGTTCAGGTGGGACCAGAAAGTGAGGAATTTGCGGTCGTCGGACCCTTTGGTGATGCGTTTGCCGACGCCCATGGGGAGGATGATTTCGTCGGCTTCGGCGAACGCGGGGGGGTAGGAGAGGGACGGCAGGGACTCGTCGATATCGAAGATCGAGACCGAAAGCACTCCGCCGTCGAGGGAGAACCGGGCGGAGAACTGCCCGACTGTCCGGTTTTCGCGGCCGAGCACTGTTAGCCGGACGGCGTCGCCTGCTTTAAAGGCGAGGAACCGGGCGGGGTACTGCTCACAGAGGGACCGGCCCGTCCGCTGCCAAACGTGGCCGGCGTCGATCTCGTTGTCCTCTTGGATCGCCACGGGCCAGGTGCACCACAGTCGCCCAGCGGGACCGCGATCCAAGAGTCGCAGCGCCCCGTCGGCGAGCACTTCGAGTTGCATCGCATCGTTCTGGAGCGTGAGAATCGGCGGTGGCGTACTCATGTGAAAAGTATACCTTCCAGCCGCGGGGTTGTTGCCATCCCTGGCGGGGTTCGGTGTACAGTGCCCGCACGATGCAGGTTGAATACCACAAGTATCACTCCCCCCGGCTGCACCAGGGTTTCGAACTCAAGGTCTACGGACATGACGGCAGGCCCGTCGTGGTGTTTCCGAGTCAGGACGGCAGGTTCTTCGACTTCGAGAGCTGGGGCATGATCGAGGCCCTCTCGCGACACATCGGCGCCGGGGCCATCAAGGTCTTCGCCATCGACGGCCGCGACTGGGAGAGCTGGACCGACAAGCACAAACACCCCCACGACCGCGCCAAGCGCGCCGACGAATACGACGCCGCCATCCTCCACGAAGCCATCCCCTTCGTCCGCCAGCACAGCCGGATGCGGCACCCCCGCGACATGATCTTCACCGGCTGCTCGATGGGCGCGTTCCACGCGATGAACTTCTTCCTCCGCCACCCCGGCACGGCCGACACCGTGATCGCGCTCTCCGGAGTTTACCAGCTTCGCACGCACCTCGGCGACTACATGGACGATCGCGTCTATTTCCATTCGCCGCTGAACTATCTCGCCAGCCTCTCCGACCACCACCTGCTCGAGCTTTACCGGCAGAGTCGCATCGTGCTTTGCTGCGGGCAGGGGCGTTGGGAGGAGGAGTGCCTCGACGACACGCGCCGGTTGAGCGCTCTGCTGGCGGCCAAGGGTGTGAACCACTGGCTTGACGAATGGGGGAACGACGTCGACCACGACTGGCCGTGGTGGCGGAAGCAGTTGCCGTACTTCCTCGACAAGCTCGGCGTTTGAAAGGCCCCGCCATGAACCCGGAAATCTGGACCGCGATCGACGAGTACTTCGCCGGGCACCTCCTGCCCCACGACCCCGCCCTCGAATCGGCCCTTCGGGAGACCTCAGCCGCCGGACTGCCGCCCATCCAGGTCGCCGCCAACCAAGGAAAGCTCCTCATGCTCTTGGCCATGCTCCGCGGCGCCAAGAGGGTTCTGGAGATAGGCACGCTCGGCGGATTCAGCACGATTTGGCTGGCGCGTGGCGTCGGCAATGGCGGGCACGTGACCACGCTCGAACTCGACCCCAAGCACGCCGACGTCGCCCGAAAGAACATCGCCGCAGCCGGGCTTTCCAACGTCACGGTTCGCGTCGGCGCCGCCCTCGCGACACTCCCGGAGCTCTCCAGGGAGGACGCCGGTCCGTTCGATCTCGTCTTCATCGACGCGGACAAGGAGTCGTCCGCCGAGTACTTCGCGTGGGCGATGAAACTCACTCGCGTTGGGTCGGTGATTCTCGTCGACAACGTCGTCCGGGGGGGGGCCGTCTGCGACGCCGCCAGCGCCGACCCCGGCGTCATCGGAACCCGCCGCGTCATCGAAGCCATCGGCCGGGAGAAGCGCGTCACCGCCACCGTCTTGCAAACCGTCGGCGGCAAGGGGTATGACGGAATTGCCATGGCCGTTGTCGTGACCTGACCCCTACGCGAACTGACAACGGCGCGGGCCCGGACTAAATTTGTCCATATGCGTACCCCGGTTTTCGTTGCGCTGGTTGCCCTGTCCGCCCTCACCGGCTGTGCGTCGTCTCCTATTCCTCGCAACCCCACCCCCGCCCCCGTCACCGCCGACCGGATCGAGAGGGTCACCACTGGCGTCCCCTTTCCCCGTGGCGTGGTGGTTCGCGGCGACGAGTTGTTCGTCCTCTCCCGCGGCCGCGTCCGTGACGCCGGGGGGACGGACGTCGCCATCGACGACTTGGCGGGGACGATCTGGAAGCTCCCCCTCAACGCCCGTGACGCCGCCCCGGTGGCCATCGCCACACCCGCCTCGCCCCCGTTCCGGCTCCTTGATCGCTTGCTCCCCGCCGCCCTCGACGACCATCACACCGACCGGCCCTACTGCATCCTTCGGTTGGACCCGGCGACGCAGAGCCTCTATTTCTGTGCCTTCTCAGGGATCGACAAACCCCTCGGCCAGCCGGGCGGATATTTCCGCAAGAACAGGTCTGACGCCGTGTTCCGGTTCGACCTGCGCACCGGCGAGTACCATTTGGTCGCGCGCGGCGGCTTGCTCGACGGGCCGACCAACTGCCTCGTCGTGGGCAAGTGGCTGTACGTCAGCAACAAGGAAGCCTCCACCCTGCTTCGCTACGACCTATCGGCGCTCGCCGCGTCGCCCGGCGGCGTCGTCCCGCCGCCCGAGCTCATCGCGGGCAAGACTTTCCTCGTCGGAGGCAAGCCTGTCGAGTTCCTGGGGCACTCTGCCTTGGCCGCGCGGGCCGATGGATATCTCTACCTCGGATTCCGCACGTCCTCCACAGTCGTCCGCATCGCCACGCGCGATATCCGCCCGCGCTCGGAGGGCAGTCCCGTCCCGGCGCAGCTCCTCGCGCAGTTCGAGCCCTACGACCCCGTCCGCCAGCGACAAAGCGACCTCACCGACATGGCTTTTGGCCCCGATGGCGACCTGTACGTCATCGGGGCTAAACCCGCCCGCATCTGGCGCCTCACGCCCAACCCCCGTCTCCCCCTCATCGCCACATTCGGATCTCCCGGCGAACCCGCCTGGGCCGAACTCCACGCCCTCACCCAAAACCCGAAGATGAAAATCGAGGCCCTCACCGTCGACCCCCGCGGCAATGTCTACGTCACCTCAGCCGACAAACAGCCAGACAACGCCATCTCCGGCCTCGCCGGAACCGTTTACCGCATCACCAACGACGCCAGCCGATAAGTTGGTCATCCCCCGCCCCAGCGTGTACAACTCGCGGGCATGAACGTTCTGTTCATCTCCTGCAACTACCCCGGCGTATCGACGCTCTTTTGCCAGAGGCTTGCCAATCAAGGCGGCATCATCCTCGGTATTGGTGACGTCCCCGAGACCCAGCTCCCGGCCCACCTCCGCGAGGCCCTGCGGGCGTATCGCCACGTGCCGGAAATGAACGACACCGCCGCCATGAAGCGGACCGCACGCGAACTCCAAAACAACTTCGGCCGGATCGACAAGGTCGACTCCAACATCGAGCACTGGCTGACCACCGAGTCCGCCATCCGGGCCGACCTGCACATCGCCGGGATGCAGACCGACTACCTCACATATGCTCGCTCGAAAATCGGGATGAAGAAGCTCTTCGCCGACGCCGGCGTGCCCCTGATGGCCGGGATCAATACCACCGACAAGCAGCGCGTCCGCGAGTTCGCCCAGTTTCACGGTTTCCCGCTATTTTTCAAGCCAGACACCGGCGTCGGGGCGCTCGGCGCGTTCAAGGTCGAAACCATGGCCGACCTCGAAGACCGGCTGCCCGACCTCCCCCCGAGCTACATCGGCGAACCGTTCATCAAGGGCCGCATCGTCACCTTCGACGGCTTGGCGGACGCCAACGGCGAGATCTTTTACCACACCGGCCACACCTATAAAGCCGTCGCCGAAATGATCCGCGACAATGGCGACGTCCGCGTGATGTCGTTCCGCGAACTGCCCACCGGGTTGGAGGAGCTCGGCCGGCGCACCGTCAAGAGCTTCGACGTTCGAGAACGTTTCTTCCACATCGAATTCTTCGAGACCTCGCCCGGCGAGTACGTCGCCCTCGAGATGAACCTCCGCGCCCCCGGCAGCACCGTCCTGCACCTGATGAATTACGGCGCCGATATCGATGTCTTCTCCGCTTGGGCCCGCCTCGTGCTCCACGGCGACAACAAGCTCGACTACCGCCGCAGGTACCACGCCGCCCACATCGGCCGACGCGACCACATCCAATACAAACACCCCCACGCCGCCGTCCTCGACCGCCTCGGCCCCGCCCTGGTCCACCACGTCCACCTCCCCACCGAAGACGTCGCCGCACTCGGTAACCAAGCCTACATCATCCGCCACGAATCCCACGAAGAAATGGACGCCCTCGTCCATTATATCGAAGC
>JBBRUM010000112.1:0-9387 GCA_038247815.1 Tepidisphaerales bacterium
CCCTGCTCGCGGAAGACCTTGGCTTGGTCGGCGGTGATGTGCCCGGCCGCCACGAGGGTTTTCAGGCGGTCCTCGGCGACCTTCCACCGCTCGCCCTCGGTGAATGCCTGGCGAAGGTACGGAAAGTCGGTGAAGGGTTTCATGGTCTTGATCCCGACCTCGGATTCGAGCTGCAACCGCAAGCCGTCGAAGTCGAACTGGCATTCGAGGTGGTGCATTCCGGCTTGCAGGAACGAGTCGCCATGGAGAGCACACCACAAGCCAACCGTGCCATAGGTCGGGCGGGGCTCGATGGGCTCGTGGGCGAAGTCTTGGAACAGTTCCTCGGGCGCGAGGTCGACGTCGTTGAACGTGATGACGCCGGTGTCCGGCTGTTCGAGGATCTGCGCGCCCCAACCGGCTTGGGCGCCGGCGTGGTACCGTTCGCGGAGCTTGAAACCGAGCTTTTCCCAGAGGGCGATGAGCCGCGTGAAGTTGGCGCGCGAGCAGCGATAGGTGTGGTGGTCGTGGTTCGCCCAGCCCATGCCGAGCTTGCCCTGCCGGTCATACTGAACCTTGGCGGCTGTGTTTCTCCGCTGCCAATACTCGCGCTCGGCGGCAAAGAACAAATCGCACGTGAGCGAAACGCCGAGTTCGGCGATCGCCGCGTCAATGAGCTGCGAGGCGTGTGCGTATCCCTCGGCGTCGGTGGCAAGGTCGCGCTTGCGAGTGCGGAACGCCTCCATGTGGCGGAGTCGCGCGATCGCGTGCAGCGGGGCCGCGCCCGGAAGGGCGAACGACCGGCTGCCGTGTCGCTCGACCACGGCCAGCTCCCAGCCGGGCCCGGTCTTGTCGCCGGGCGCCTTGGCCACGTTGGCCACGCGAACGTCCGACAGCGGCTCGCCCAGAATGTCCAGTCGAAGTTGGTGCACGGCGGCGAAGTCCGCGACCGACTCGACCTTGATCGCGATCTCCCTCCCCGGGTACCCAAAGACGAGCGTTGGAAACATTCCCTCGGGGTGGGTGAACACGTCCAGCCCGTCTTCGGAAAAGTCGAACGTCCAGCCGGCACTCTCAGCCCGACCGCGCAGCTCCGCGTCGGCGGGAAGCGCGATGTGTCCGATGCAGTCGTGAAACCGCACGCCCGCTTCGGCCTTCAGCCGCTCCGCGAGGTTCTTAGCCGCCGGGACGGCCAGGAGGCACGACTCGACGAGTTCGAGAACGAGCGCCTCCGCCTGCGGTTGAGGGGTCCATTGGAAGTCGTTGAGCGCTTCGGCTGCGAGTGTCATGATTGGGTTCTCCCGGGGTTTGGTGTACGGGAAGACTTTATCCCCGTAATGGCCGGAAACCAATCCGCCGGCAGGCCGCGCGCCCCCGCCTATTTCCACTGTTTGATGAATTCCTTCGAGGTTTCACCTTTCAATTCCAACACGAAGTCGTGCGTGGGCTGCTCCGACGGGAAGCTCACGCCCGCCTGGGTTAACGCCGCCCACGGTGAAAACGCCCCCGAACGGCAGTCCATCGTCCTCCACGCGTACTTCAGGTATCCGTTCGTGGTCACCGACGGAAACTCCAGCCCGTGCCCCCGCGGAACGTACAGGAGGATGTGCGAATTGTCCGGCGTCGCCATCGCCGCCGCCCGCTCCCCCCGGGCAAGCTCGTGATACCACAGCGTGTGCGCCGGAGACGGGCGCATCTGCGTCCACGGCACCGCCTCGATCAGCGCCCGCAGGTGCCGCATCTGGTTGCACCCCGGGAACGCCAAGCTCTCCCGCCACGTGTGCCTCGCCCACGCAATCGCCGCTCGCGGCGGGGCGTACATCTGCCACACATTTGCGCACCCGTACGTGTACCCCGCGCTCCCCGAAAACACCGCCCGATACGCGCTCTTCCGCACGTCAAAGTCGTCAAACCACCCGTGCGTCTCCGGCTTCCACCAGACCGGGTGGTCCTCGTAGTTCACCTCGGATTCGATCGTCGGCTTGGCCGGCAAAAGAGCGAGGTCCGCCATCACCATCGCCTCGGTCGGCAGGTCGCGCATCACATGGCCCGACTGGATCATGTTGAAGTCCAGCCAAGGCTCGTTGTGAAAATACATCGACGACGAGTGCTGCCCCGTCGGGTGGTACGTCACCAAGTGCGGCGACTCCGACTTCAGCCCCGCCGCCATCGCCCGCCACACCCGCCGATGCTCCTCCGTCTCCACCGGCCGATCCCCCCCGAGCACCCAAATCACCGGATACTTCCCCAGCCGCCGCGCCAGATACCTGCAATACACCCCCGCCGTCGCCTCGGTAAACAGCGGCGGCGGGGCCGTGGGCGTTTGCCAAAACCACTTCGCGTACACCTTGTCACCCCATGTCGGCAGCACAGCCGACACCAGCCCCCGCTCCGCCGCCCGCGCCACCACCCACTCCACATGGTCAAAATACGCGTCGTTCGGCTTCGCCGGATCGTCCGCCACCAGCGGCCGATGCCCGTAAGGGTTGGGATCCCTCAGCCCGTCCAGCTCCGCCAGCGCCACCATCTGTATCGCAGTAAACCCCTGCGCCGCACGCGCGTCGAGATACTCGATCGCCTCTTCCCGGTTCAGTCGGTGAACCAGTTCCCACGCCGTGTCGGCCAGATAAAAAAAAGGCGACCCGTCGTCCCGAACCAAATGCCGCCGTGTCGATCCCACGCGGAGTTTCATGTCGTAAGCAGACCGCCTCGGTCTTGCAAAAGCAAGTCAATCCGGCACGCACCATCGCTGCGGCGCGCCACATCAGCCCCAATCGAAAAGCCTTCCAATAATGAGGCGCAATCGCGGAAAAATCGGGCCGGTTCAGGAAGCAATCGCCACGCCCCCTGGCGTCCGACCGGTTTACCCATCCGCCGGCGGCTTGGGTGTCAGCAATCGCGTCGCCTCCGACAACAGCTTGGGCAAGCTCACCGGCTTGTTGAGGTACACGTTGGCCCCGAGGCTCTCGGCGTACATTTTGTGGCGGGCGCCTTGGTTGCCGGTGATCATGATGATGAACGGCTTTTGGTTCTTTGGCTTCTTGGCCTTGATCTTTTCGAGTACCAAGAACCCCGAGCGTCCGGGGAGCATCATGTCGAGGATCACGAGGTCCGGCTGGGACTTCTCGGCGATCTCGACGGCTTTGTTCCCGTTCTCGGCGATTTCGATGGTGGCGCCGGTGGGTTCGAAGACGGCGACGATGGTCCCGCGGATGTCCGGGTCGTCGTCGACAATCAGAACGATTTTGTCCTTCAAAACTTCCGACATCGCGCCTCCTCTTACCCCCTACCGCTACAACTTCGCCGACAATCAGTCGATCCGCCAGAGCTCATTTCTGTCAAGGTGCCCTCCGAGCGCCGCCGATAACCAACGGTAGGTGGCGAGACCGCCCGCGGGCTGGCAAGCGTCCAACCGCTCAGATTTACCTAAACCTTTTTTGGAACTCCGCTTAAGTGCTCCGAAACTCCCCCATTGTCGTGCTCGACTCCGGCCTGGGCGGACTGACCGTTGTCCGATCCCTGCGGAAGCTCCTCCCGGCCGAGGACATCGTCTACTTCGGCGACACCGCCCGACTGCCCTACGGCAGCAAGTCCCCCGAGGTCGTCCGCACCTTCGTCTCGCAGATTATTCGGTTCCTCCGCCCGCTGGACCCCAAACATGTGGTGATCGCGTGCAACACGGCGACGGCGCTGGCGCTTCCTGAAGCCCGCGCCGAGTTCCCCGAGCTTTCTGTGTCGGGCGTCGTCGAGCCGGGGGCACGCGCCGGGGTCGACGCCGCCGCCGCCGACTCGGCGCATATTTCCGTCATCGCCACCGAAGCCACCGTCCGCTCGCGGGCGTACGAGAAAGCCATCGCCCGCCGCGACCCCGGCGCCGTCGTCACTCTCACCGCGGCGCCCTTGCTGGTTCCCATCATTGAAGACGGCCGCGACGCCGCCTGTCCACTGGCCCGCCTGGCCGTCGAGCAGTATCTCGCGACGGCCGCGAAAACCGAGCCGGATGTGCTGGTTCTTGGCTGCACGCACTACCCGATTCTGCGTGAGCTCATCGAGGCGACGCTGTCGAGGCTCTGCGGTCGGGAGGTCCCCGTCGTTGACTCGGCCGACCACTGTGCGCAGGATGTCGCCCGTCGCCTCGCCGTTTCGAACCTTCTCCGCGGACCCGGGGGTCTGGAAGGAACGCTGCGGTGCTGGGTGACGGACGACTCGCCGCGGTTCGCGAAGCTGGCCTCCCGGTTTTTGGGTTACTCGATCCCAAGTCCCGAGTGGGTCTCGCCAGACGAGCTGACCAACGGGTCTCCCAGCCCCGTCCAGACGCTTCGCCGCGCGATTTAATCCGTCGCGCGTCGTACAACTCGGGAATGCATGTCTCGCCTCGCCCGTCAGTTCGTCACGGTTTTGCTGCTCGGTTCGCTCGTGGGTTCCACCGGCTGTTCCAGCATCAGGAGCTTCATCTCGCCCCGGCGTCTCGCGCAGGACGTCGCCGCGCTGGAAGACCCGATCTTCCCCGACGAGCGCCGCTCGGGTATCGCAGGCTTGCAGCGACGACCCGAAGGCCGCCAGTCCGCCTATGTCCAACGATTCCGACAAATCGCACAAACCGACCCCCACCCCGCCGTCCGCGCCCAAGCCATTCGCGCCCTCAATCAGGCCCGGGACGAACAGTCCCGCCCGATCTTCGTCTCCGCGCTCAGTGACCCCGCTCCCCGGGTCCAACTCGAAGGCGCAAAAGCCCTCCGAAACCTACCCGAGGACGCCGCCGTAATACGTCTCACGCAACTCGTCACCGATGAAGCCCAAGACCGCGACGTCCGCATCTGGGCCACCCACGCCATCTCCAAGCAGCCCCGAATCGACGTCGCCCGGACACTCGTTTCCGTGCTGGAAGGTCGAGATTTTGCCGTCGCCTACGAAGCCCGCGCCGGCTTGCGTCGGATGACCGGCGGCAAGGACTTTCACTACGACCCCGCGTTGTGGCTGGCGTACATCACCTCGAACTCCGCGCCGTTCCCCGCCACGCGGCCGTCGAAGTAGTTCACGCGGACTTGCCGTCGGGACCGATAACACCCATGTTCCCATGCGTGCCCTCGTCTTCGACACCACCCTCCGCCTCGACTCGCGTCACCCGGACCCCATCCCCGAGTTGGGGGATACGCTGATTAAGGTCCGCCGTGCGGGAATTTGCTCGACAGATCTGGAGATCCTCAAGGGATACATGGGGTTCAAGGGGGTCTTGGGCCACGAGTTTGTCGGTGACGTACTTTCGTCACCCAGGCGGGAGCTCATCGGTCAGCGGGTGGTGGGTGAGATCAACGTGGTTTGCGGTCGGTGCGACCTGTGCCTGTCGGGGTTGTCGAACCATTGTCGCAACCGAACCGTGATGGGGATTCAGAACCGGCCTGGCTGCTTCGCCGAGTTTGTGCGACTGCCCGAGTCGGTGTTGCACGTGGTGCCCAGGAGTGTGGACGACGATTCCGCGGTGTTCACCGAGCCACTGGCGGCTGCGTGCGCGGTGCTGCGGCAGATCCGGATCGAGGGTAAAACGTGGGTGACGGTGTTGGGTGACGGGAGGCTGGGGCTGCTGTGCGCGCAGGTGCTGCGGAACGCGGGGGCTCCGGTGCGGGTGGTGGGACGGAACCCCGCCAAATTGGCGTTGTGCGAAAAGTGGCAGGTGCGGTCTCGGTTGCTGTCGGACATTGTTCCCCGGCACGACCAGGACGTGGTGGTGGACTGCACGGGGTCGGCGGAGGGACTGGAGATTGCGGTGGCGATGTGCCGGCCGAGGGGGATGGTGATTCTCAAGAGCACGGCGGCGACGGGCAAGTCGCTCAATCTCGCCCCGGTGGTGGTGGACGAGATCACGATCGTCGGTTCCCGGTGCGGGCCGTTCCGGGAGGCATTGCAGCTCTTGGAGACCAAGGCCGTGGACGTGGCGAGCCTGACGACGCGGCGGTACCGACTTGACCAGGGGTTGGACGCCTTCGCCCACGCCGGTCGCAAGGGCACACTCAAAGTCCTGCTCACTTTCGATTAGACTCCCCCGACCCCATGGCCAAAGACCTCGCCATTGTGCTCTGTGACGGCGGACTGAACTCGACGGTCGTGGCCTCCCTCGCGCAGCAGCGGCACCGCCTGATCCTTCTCTCGGCGGACCTCGGCGGGCAGATGCTCGGAGGGGGCGGGGGCGGAAGTGGCAGTGCGGTGGCGGGTTCGCGGAAGCAGGCGGCATACGAGATGCTTGTCGCCGTCCTCAAACCCTACCGCGAGCACACGCTGCCCATGCCGTACCTCAACTGGGTACGGCGTTCAGGCCCGGCTGCCACGACGGCGACGGTCGATCCGCGGTCGGCTTCGGAGCTGAGTCCGAGGCTGGTCGAACTCACGCCGCTGGTGGCGACAGCCGTTCGGTTCGCCAGTCACTACAACGCCACGTCGATCCATCTCGGTTTGCGGGTGGGTCCGGACTCCGCCGACCTCGCCCGGGCGACCGAGTACCTTCAGGTGTGGAACGAGCTGATGCAGATGCCTTGCGGGCTGCCCGAGCTCGAGTTGCAGTTGCCCCTGCTTGAGCTCGAACCGTGGCAGGTGGTGGACGTGGGGGCGCAGGTGTCGTGCCCGTTCGAAAAGAGCTGGTCGTGTGAGCAGGACCACGCGGAACCCTGCGGCGTCTGCCCCGGCTGTCGACTTCGCGAGGCGGCGTTCGAGCAAGCGGCCAAAGCCGACCCACTCCGCCCGAAGAAATAGACTTTCCCGGCCCGACTACGCCGACGTGTACTTCAATGACGGGATGCTCACCCACGCGGGCGCTACGTTTCCGGCGTGGCGGCGGGCTCGACCGCCAATGGAGCGGCGGGCGCGACGGGCATGGCGGGCAGGCCGAGCTTGCGGCGGATCTGCGCGAACAAGTCGCCACCCTCCTCGCCGACAGAGTCCAGCCAGTCGTCGACACTCTTGTTCACCAGGTAAAACGCGCCGAACATCGCCGAGATGCTCGTTGCGGGCATGATGAATCGCGCCAACGCATCGACATTGCGTTTCTGAAGGATGAACTCGTCCGAGCCGAAGGCAGCCGTCACCCGATACAGGTTCAAATAGTAATTGCCCACGCCACGCAGGAAGTTCTCGGCGAGGATGATCAGCGTCGCCATCACCATCATTCGGTGCACCTCGGGCGCACCCAGCATCTTCCACAGCAGCCCTTCGTTCTCGAGGTTCTTGGGCTCGTAAACCTGGATCACGAAGAAATTGACGATCGGCTTACCCAGTAGAAGTGATACCCCGAACATCAGGAACGTCAGAATCGTTCCCGAACTGTCAGCCAGCGCATACTTCCAGCCGTCGACCGTCAACAGCGCCATCCCGCCCTGCGTCACGGCCGTAATCGCGATCACCGTCGTGATGAAGTTAAACCGCTTGGAATAAAACAGGATGTCCCACAGCACATACGCCGCTGGGATCATCCCCGCGAGGACGAACGTCGGCCGTGCACCGATATGATCCGGACCATACGAAAGAATGGTCAACGGAATCGCCGCTCCGAACGTCAGATCAAGAATCAGTTTTTTCACCACCTACCGTCCACCTTCCTCCAACTTTCACACACCCCCCAAGTCCCCGCCGATTCGACCCGGTCCCCCATCGGCCTCGCAAACACTAACAAACCCTCCCCTGCAATATACATTTGTCCAACAAGATTACCCGCGCCGACGGCGGTTGGCACCCTTGGTCGCAACGTCCGAGTTTGTGACCCCACCAGAAGCCGGGGGCGTGCTGTCGTCCTTGGAGTATCCATACGGGCAATTTCGACACCCGGATTTGCAGCACGCTCCGCGACGGAGCAAGTATTCGCGAGTCAGGACGAACAACCCCCGCTCAATGCGATAGTCGCGACCTTCCACTAAAGGCTCGTGTTGACGCGACATGTCGAATGGTATTCGGAAGACACCGAGCAATATTTATCGACAATTGCTTTATTTGGCCCCCTTCGTGGCAAACTTCGCCGGGGCGAGGGTGCCTGAACGGGGATTGCTAGCGAACGCCTTGAATGAGGGCGATTGGCTGGTAAATGACATCTTTGGCCGGGGCAACCAAATCGCCAGACTCGGTCGTTCCGGTGGCGATGTCCAGCCAAGAGACGCCTTCGAGGAGGATCCGCGTCCCCAGTGGCACGCCGTCGAGGTCAGAAAGTTGCGTCCAAGGTGTGACCCTGCCTTCGGCATGTTGCCGTGCTTCACTTTGCAGCGCAAGGTGGAGAAGGCTGGTCATCGGGGCCTGCAACTCGGTTTCGCGGCGTTGGAGGTCACCGTACCAGCGCTGACTGAACATGCTCACGCCGAACCATGCGGTGGTGAGCAGCGTCAGGGCGCCCAGCGTGAGTCGAGTCGTGGTCTCGGTGTGTTTCATGGATGTTCTGTGGGTAAACCGGCATCAAAGTGCAGGTCTGTGGCGTGAGGCGGGTTCGTCGTTTAGGGTTGTCTGGTTGGATCTTGGGGAAAAGGCGACTCTCGGTATGCTTCGAATCGTGGCGTGTGCGGGTAGGATCGATTGTGTTAGATGAGACACTTGTTGAGATTTGCCATGTTTACCGTCGCCGTTTGGGTCCCGTTGGTGGGATGCGCAACGTCAGCGCAACATTCATCTCCGGCTACCGCGCCGACGCCTGTTGAGAGGTTTCCCGAGCGAGCGCTGAGGGGTGGAAGCGCGACGTTGACGGTGCAGGGGTTGAGCTGCCCGATCTGCGTAGCCGGTGTGGACAGACAACTGCGTCAGATTCCGGGGCTGAGTGAGGTCGAGTCTGACGTGGGATCTGGTGTTGTAAAGATTACTTTCGAATCGGCGCGTCCGCCGACGGCGCGTGCCGTGAGCGACGCCGTTCGGTGGGGCGGCGCGACGCTGCTCGAACTTCGTCAGCCCTAGGACAGCCATGCATATTTCGCGGAACCCGTTTGCTTTGGTGCTTGTGGTGGCGATGGCGTCAACGACGGCGCTGGGTCAGGAGAGTTTTTTTGTCGACGCGGCGACGCTGCCATCGCCGGGTAAGGTTGTGGTGCGGCAGTCGGCTGTGTATCGGTCGTTTGGGCGGGACGAGTCAGGTTTGGGTAGGAGGGGATACTCGGTGGGTGGGAGCACTTCGGTGCAGGTGGGGCTGGCGCCGGAGTTGTCGCTGACGGTGGATTTGCCGGTGGCGTACCGGGATTATCGGCAGAGCCCGGTGGTGGGCGCTCCGGCTCACGACCACTCGACTGGCGCTGCGATGGCGGGTGCCGCGTCGCCGGCGGTGAGGATCACGGACATGACGCTGGACGACTTCACGGTGCTGGGGAAGTGGCGTGTATGGCGGGAGGACTCGGGCCCCCTGGACACGACGCGGCTGGCGGTGCTGGGCGGTGTTGAGCTTCCGTCGGGTTC
>JBBRUM010000113.1:0-9373 GCA_038247815.1 Tepidisphaerales bacterium
GCCGAAGCTCGAATTCGGGAGCCCCGTCGAATCGAACTTCAGAACGCCCGCGTCTTGTGTGGAGGTGACGAACCCGACCGCCAGCGAACCCGACGGCGCGACGACGATCGCCGAGCCGCGCGCGTTCACCGGGCCGCCCGTGGTGGTAATCGCGAACTGGGCGACGCCCAGCGTGGCGGGGGCGGCGGAGAACGTCCGATTGATCTGCCCGGCGGCGTCGAACGAAAACACCGCCACCCTCTCGTTAACGCGGTCCGCCCCGACCACGTAGAGCAGCCCGCCGTCGTCCTGGACAATCGATCTCGATGCGACCGACGGAGTGAAGTCGTGGGTCGTGGGCATGGCGAAGGCGCCGGGGGAAATGATAAAGTCCGGCTCGCCGAACGACTGCAGCGGGTCTCCCGCAGCGTCGACCCCGAGGATGAGCGTGCGCGTCGCGAATGAGTCGAGATGGGTCGACTGCAGGATAAACCCGCCACCGGAGAGCGCGACCGCCCCGCCGGCGTTTTCGCTCGCGCCCGTCGGGTCGTAGATCCGGAAACCCCTGCCCGCGCCGAAGGACGCGGAGGTCACCCCGTTGTCGCCGAGCTTCACGAGCAGCAAGTCGCGCTGCATGGCCCCGGTCAGCTCGCTCGCCCGCGTCACGTCACCGGCGACCATGAACCCATTTCCCACCCCGAGGTCCATCAGTTGCACGCCGGTGACCCCCGCGAACAGGGAGAACGTGTAATGCCCGTCGACCCCGAACGAGGTGTCCAGCGCGCCGCTGGCAAGCCGTTTCGTGATGGCGACCCCGCCGTAAAACCCGCGCGAAGGCAGGTCGGCGATGGGCGGGAGGTTGCTCAACAGGTAAGTAGTGCCGTCGGTCCGCTCGACGATCTGCACCAGTTCGCCCAGGGACAGGTCCGACGAGTAGAACACGAATCCCTGCCCGACGTTCAAGCTCTCGTCGACGTCCCCCGGCTGGGGTGTGCCGGTGAAGTTCAGTTGCAGTTGCGCTAGCGGGAGGGAGGTGGGGGGAAATCTGTTGCCCCCGTCGTCAAGAATCGACTCCACCACCAGTGAAAAGGCATAGCTGCCCGTCGATGAAGCGGTAAACGGCGAACCGGTTGCGTAGCGGTACTCCACGTCGGCCGTTCGCCCGTCGTCGAGGAATCTAATATTGCCAACAGCGCAGAGCCCGCCGGTGGAGTTGGGCCCCTGAAACTCCACCGCGCCGGTGAACGAGTCGGCTTGGAGTCGCAGTCCGACGGGCGCTTGGAATCGCACCGTGATCACGCCGAAGGTGTCTCCCACGCGGGGCCTGGGTTTGGCGTCGACGAGCAGCACCCTCCCGGCGACGGGGGTGGTCGCTTGGAAGCGCCGCACTTCGCCGACCCTCGGGCCGGCGCCCCCCGTCGCGCCCACGATCCCCCCCACGACCGGCCGCCCCGCCGCGTCCATCACGACACGGTTGAAGCGGCCGAACTGGTCGAACGGCGCTCCGAACGCCAGCGCGTAGTTCGGGTCCACCGTTCCGTTGGACAAAACCCTCGTGATCAACGGCTGATTGTTCCGGTCTCCCACTGCAATCAGCCCGCCTGCCGGGTCGGCCGCCAATCCGCGCACCCCGGAGGAGAAGCCCGACAGCGTCCCCAGCGTTGAGACACCCCCGGTTCCGAACGCCGGATCCAACGCCTGCGACCCGAGGTTGATCGCAAGCACATCCGGTCGCCGGTCCGCGATCGGGTTGGCGAATGACGACGTTCCCACGTACAACCGGCCCTCCGACGACACCAGCGCCGCCGACAAAGCGCGGGCATCGGCGTACGGCTCGAGCATGCCCGAAGTGCCCCAACTCGTGTCCAACGCACCGTCTCCAAAGAACCGCTCGACGATCACCCGGTCCCTCGTGTTCGGATTCCTCCAGCCCACCGCGTAGATCCTGCCGAGATCGTCCTCCGCCACCGACTCGTACGCCGACGTCCCGGGCCCGCCGGTTGACACAATCCCCCCCGAGCCGAACCCCGTCGCGACTTCCAGGTTCGCGTCCAGTCGAATCAGCATCCGACTCCCGATCGAAGTCAATCCCGCGATCAGATACCCACCGCCGGACAACTCGATCGCCGATGTCACCTTGTAGAAAATGTCGCCCGATGGCGCGATGGACCTGAACCCCGAGCCGAAAAACCCGAGATCACTCGACCCGTCGGAATTCAGTACCCCCACGATCACCGTCGCGCTCGTCGACCCGGACAACGTGTCCAGCGTCGAGAAAAACACCACGTACTTCCCATCCGGCCGCGAAAACACCCCACCCACTTCGATGTCACCCCCGAACCGCCCCGCCGCCAGGATTCTCGAACTGACCCGCACACCGTCCCGCCCGGTCAATTCCACCCCGATCGAGTGCGACCCGCCCGACGCGAACGGCGTCGTGAAAACGCTCAGCGACCGCCCCCCGGAATCCACGGCCACCGCCGACACCTCCGACGGATACCCGCCGAAAAACGGAGACAGCGGCGTCGAAAACGACAACGACCCCGATGAGAGCAAACCGAGCATGTCCGACGCCGATTCCAGCGTGAAAAACGGACTGGCCAAAACACCGACGCCCGCCACCAACTCGCCCGCGGCGGTCGACCCCAACGCCAGCGCCCCCGCGCCCGTGCTCGACGAAAACGTCCGAACACCCGCGCCAAATCCGAGGTCCAATAAACCGCCCGCCGTTAGACTGAACACCGCCGACACCGGCGCGGAATTCGCCGTGCCCCGATACGCCACCGCCAGTCTGCCACCCGGCAGAAGCGCCAGCCTCGTTTCGTCCGCCGTTCCGACGAAGCTCCCCGAGAGTGAAAAACTACCCGATCCGCCGTACGAAAGATTCACCGCGCCCACCGACGCCCCCACCATGAACACCCGCAGGTTCGACCCCACGCCCAAACCCACAAACAAACCACCGCTTGCTTCGTCCAGCACCAACCCGCGGGCCACAGCCGGCACGCCCACCAGCGAAGGCTGAATAAACGCCGAATCCACCAGCCCGCCCGCCGTGAACCGCGTGAGCTCCACGCCCGGAGCGGTCAATGGCGTGCGCGACACGTGGAACGAGCCGTCCGTGGCCACGGCCAGATTCCCCGGGTTCAACGAAAACGCGCCGAAATACGGTCGGCGAAATCCACCCGCCGCCAGCGGGAAGTTCACATCCCCGAACCCGCCCACCACATCACCAGCGGCGTTTAACCGCACGAACGCCTCGCTCGCGCCACCGCCGTCGGCGAGAGCGTACTGCCCGTACAACGTCACGTTCCCCGCCCCATCGACGCCCGCAGAGGTCAGAAAGTCGCTGCTGTTGAGTCCGTCCAAGTCCAGCCGCTGGTAGCCCGCCCCATTGCGATAGTTGAAGTCCAACGCCCCCGCCTCCGTCACCCGAGCGAGCAGGAAGTCGCCCGCCGGGTTAAACCCGCCTGAACCCAGCCGCGGCGCGAACGCCGTTCCCGCGATATACAACCCGTTGCCCGTGCCCGCGTCGAGCAACACCGCCCCGTCCACCCCCAGCCCGACGTTGAACACAAACCGCCCGTTGTTCTGCTGACCCCAGGACAAGTCCACCGAACCGTCGGACATGAGCCGCGTCACCGCCACACCGTCGGAAGGCGAGTCGCTCGCACCGGGTAAACCCCGCACCCCGGGCAACTCCGTCAGCACATACGTAAACCCGTCCGCCCTCTTCAACATCGACACCACACGACCCGGGTTCGCCAGCTCCCCCCGAACTTCCGACCGACCATCAAAGTCGAACGTCTGATCCGGGTTCCCCGGCCCCACGCTCATCAGTAGCCGCCGGTCCAATTGCTCGACCGCCGTTGGCGGAAACCACAACGCCCGAACGACCTTTCCCATCCGCTTTTCCCGACGACGCTGTGACACGGTCACACTCCCTGTCAAAATGGGTACCTTCCGCCCCATTTACCCGGTAATTCCGCAGTTGCCCCCGGTCGGCCAGCTTACCCGTCACCCGCACTTTCTCCAACTCCATTTCCCACGCACTGCACGCGATTGCAACCCCACTCCGGCCCCCTCCCGTGCTACCCTCTGGTCCATGCCCACGCGCCTCATCGAGCTGGTCGACAAACTCCCGGGCCGACGCGTCATTCTCGTTGGCGACTTCATGCTCGACCGCTACCTCTATGGCAACGCCGAACGCCTCTCCCCCGAAGCCCCCGTACCCGTCCTGCACTTCCAGCACGAAGAGTTCCGTCTCGGCGGGGCGGGGTCGGTGGCGGCCAACCTCGCCACCCTCGGCGCACAGGTCCGCGTCCTTGGAACCGTCGGCGACGATCCCGCCGGCACGCAGCTTAACGACGCCCTGGCCGCCCTCGGCGTTGACACGTCTGGAATGCTCAAAACTCCCGGCCGACCGACGACGTGCAAGACGCGCCTCGTCGGCTTGGCGCAGCACCGCCACCCGCAGCAGATGATGCGCCTCGACTACGAAAACGCCGCGCCCGTCCCCGACGACCTCGCCGACGAACTCCTTACGCGGTTCGACGCCCTGTTGGATTCAGACCCGCCCGACGTCATCTGCCTGGAAGATTACAACAAAGGCTTGCTGACCGAGTCCGTCACTCGGAAGATCATCGCCACCGCCCGGGCGCGGAAAGTGCCTGTCATCATCGATCCCGCAGCCGTCCGCGACTATCGCAAGTACTTCGGGGCCACCTGCCTCAAACTCAACCGCACCGAGACCGAGAAGGCCACGCTTCTCCCGGCTGAGAACGAGGCGCATTGGTCGGCCGCCGCCGTCAAGCTTATCACCGACCTCGGCCTCGACGCCGTCGTGATCACCCTGGACAAACATGGGGCCTATCTCGGCGTAAAAACCGAGCGTGGCCCCGTGGGACAGTGGCTGAAGACGCGGCAGCGACTGGTGTACGACGTCACCGGGGCGGGCGACATGGTCTTGGCTGCGCTTTCCCTGGCCCGGGCAGCCGGCGCCGACTGGCCCGACGCCACCGCGCTGGCCAACATCGCCGGCGGAATCGAGGTCGAAAAGTTCGGCGCCATCCCCGTCACCCGCGAGGAACTCGTCACCGAACTCCTCGCCGAGACACACCTGCTCACGGGGAAGCTCCGCGACGACAATCGCCTCTTCGCCGAACTCAAACGGCACCGCGAGTCGGGGAAGAAAATCGTCTTCACCAACGGCTGCTTCGACCTGCTGCACCTAGGGCACATCGAATATTTCCGTTACGCAAAACGCCAGGGCGACCTGCTTGTCGTAGCCGTCAACACCGACGACTCGATCCGCCGCCTCAAGGGCGACAAGCGCCCCCTCGTCCCCGAAAACGACCGCGTCTCGGTTCTGGAGGAACTCGAGTCGATCGACTACCTCGTCAAGTTCCCGGACGACACCCCCGACCGCCTGATTCGCGAAATTCGCCCCGACGTATTGGTCAAAGGAGCCGACTACACGAAAGACAAAGTAGTCGGCGCCGACTTTGTCGAAAGCTATGGGGGCTCCGTCGCCCTCGCCCCGCTCATCGACGGGAGGAGCACCAGCAACCTGATCTCCAAGATTCTGGGTGCGTACCAGCCGGGCTAGCCGGTCTCACTCCACGACGTCGTAGACCACGACGCGGTCCCAAGTCTCCTTGTTCCGCTCGATGAACCGGTCGTGCAGCGGGTGGGGCTGGTAGGCGTCGTGTCCGGCGGCGTCGTCGAACAGCACGGTTAGTCCGACGCCGTAGGTGTTGTCGACGACTCCGCGGGCAGTTCCAGCTGGGACGCCGACGTAGAGCTTGCGCACCGTGGGAATCGCGGCGAGGAGCTCGCGGCAGTCGGTGAGCAATTGCTTCTTCTGAACGTCGGTCGAGCCCGCTTTTAGCCAGAAATAGACGGTGTGAATGAACATCGCCTCATCCTAACCGATCAGCCAATCTCCGGGAACGTCTGCGGAAGCCCGAGTCGCACGAGCACTTCCTGGCTGCTCGTTTGCCATCCGGCGGCGACGTCGGCTTCGGTGAGGTTGTCGCCGAGGAGTGTGACGAGTTCGCCCGCGCCTTCGCCGGTGCGCAGCTCGACATACGCCGACTGCATCCCGACCTCGAAGACGCGCCGCTTTTCCCCGCGGATCATGCAGAGGCCCGGTTTGTAGCCGTGGCTATAGCCGGCGAGGATGACGCCGATCCGCCCGCCGCTTCCGTCCCCATTTGGCGACGGGTCGAACTGCGTGTATCCCGCCCTGCTTCCCGCGGCCAGGTCCCGCGCTTCCACGACCCGCGCCGTCACCCGCAGCGCGCCACGGTACAACGCCAGCCCCGGTCGAATCGCGTCCATCAGGGCCTCGTCATCGTCCATCAGCGCCGTGGCGGCCGCGTGGAGAAACAGGCCCCTGCCCCCGCAGAGTTCCCGCAGCCGGCGGACCTCCTCCAGCCTCACCCCGTGCGTCATCGCCTCCCGAATTCCGCCCTCCGCCAGCGCCCGGTCCACGTCGCCGGCTGGGCACCCGAAGCGGCGCATCGCCGTGTCGACCGCCAGCACGGGGTCACACCCTCGCAGCTCTCGCGCCCGCTCGACGCTGTGCACAATGGGCCTGGCCCGGGCGTCGAAGTAATCTTCGGCCGAGTACCCCCGCCAGGGGTGGTCCATGACGATCACTGGCTTGCCGTACGCGCCCAATCCCGCGCCCACGGCTTCGGCGAGGTCAAAGACGTAGTACCCGTCGGTCACCTCCGCCAGCGCCCGCCCCACCGCCATCGCCCCGCAGCCGTAAGCGTTGGCCTTTAGCACCGCGTAAACAAACCGCCGTGTTCGCGCGCGAAGCTCCCGCAAATTCCGCACGATCCGCTGAAGATCCACCTCTTTGTTTATCCCGACATGCACGGCCGTAGCTTACCCCCCGTTCGGCCCCGCGCCGCTGGAAATCAACCAAAAAAACCCCCCCGGCAGCATTGCCGGGGGGGGTAGATTGGATCTGGCAAAAGCAAGCCCTACTACGTCCGGCGAACCCGGCGCATCCCGCAGACCGCCATCAGCCCCAAGCCAGCCGCCGCCGAGCCCGGCAGGGGAATCGCCACCGGCGAACCCGCCAGCAGCGACGAACCGACAATCACCTCGTCCAGCGCGATCCCGTCATCCGCCGACGCCCCCGAGATCGACACCGACGTGATCGCCCGGTCGCTCTTAAACCCCACAAAGTACAGGTTCTGGTTTCCCATCAAACCCGAGTTGCTCCCGAGCAGCACCGACGTCGTCGAACCGTCGACCCACGAAACCGTCACGTTCCGCTGAATCTGGTCACGCACGTCATTGAGGAAGAAACCCACCGCGCTCTGGCCGGGGTTGAGCAACATCGTCACCAGCGAGTTGTGGATCCCCAGCCACTTGTTCGTCGAAGCCGGCGTCGTCGCCAAGCCGCGGAAGTCGCCCCAGTTGCTCAGGACGCCGGTCTGAACCGTCGCGCTACCGGCACCAGTGGCACGAACCGAGTACGTCCCCGGCAGGGTGTTCACGCCGTTGGAGAACGTCATCGCCCGCGATGTCGAAACGCTCAGATTGTTCGTCCAGGCGGAGTCCTGGAAGTCTTCCTTGTAGACGTCGGTGAGACCACCGAGGAACGCCGTCCGGGCGTCGGCTGCGCCTGCCGCGCCGCTGAAGTTCTGAGCACCGGGGTTGACCAGCGGGGTCCCCACACCTTGGTGACCGACATAAACCGTCGCCGCGAACGACGCAGCCGGTATCGCTGCCATCACCAGTGCCGCAAGAATCGAAAGTTTCATCGTCATGTATTTCTTCTCCTAGATAGTCTGTAATCCAAATAACAACACCGTGAGTATGCGACACGCCGCGAAATCGGCCAGTCGTTCTCAATGGTCAATAACTTCCGCCCAGACGGCCACTTATGACGGTCGTTCCGCCTCCACGTTGCCCGATAACCCAACCCCATCCCGTTCTGTGACTCTCGAACGTTTGCACTCTGCCGCCCCGCCTGCGACCTCCCGGACCTACCCCCAACTTGTGGGCGAACGCTGTCGGGTGGAACTTGGGTAATCTACGTAAGTCGGGCGAGCGGATCCGCGTGTTACTTGCCATCCACGTCAGACTTGCACTTCTGCCCTGTCTTGCCTGAGACTGTCGGGCCGTGGGAAGCGGGCGGTTAAGACCGCTGGCGACTCAAATTATAGAATACTGCCAATTCGTTGTCTTTTTTGCTGGAGCGCTCTATGGCCAATGCTTACGCACCCGATCCCAAGCTCAAGTTCACCTTCGGTCTGTGGACCGTCGGAAACATCGGCCGCGACCCGTTCGGCGACCCCACGCGTTCGAAGCTTTCGACCCGTCAGATCCTCGAGCTGCTCTCCGACGTCAACGCGTACGGCGTGAACTTCCACGACAACGACGCGATCCCAATCGAGAGCACCGCGGCCCAGTCGGACGCGCTGGTGAAGGCCTTCAGGAAGGACCTCAAAGACACCGGTTTGCAGTGTCCGATGTGCTCGGCCAACCTTTTCTCCGACCCGGTGTTTAAGGACGGGGCGTTTACGAGCAACAATCCGGCGGTTCGGGCGTTCGCGGTGAAGAAGGTGATTCAGACGTTGCACTGGGGCAAGGAACTCGGTTGCAAGATCTACGTGTTCTGGGGCGGGCGCGAGGGGACGGAGTCGGACGCGACGAAATCGCCGATCGATTCGATCAAACGCTTCCGCGAATGCATGGACTACGTGCTGGAATACAACGTCGCCAACAAGCTCGGGTACAAGTTTGCCTTTGAAGCCAAGCCCAACGAGCCCCGCGGCCACATGTACTTCGCCGTCACCGGTTCGTACCTCGCGCTGATTCCGACGCTGAAGTACCCCGAGCTGTGTGGCGTGAACCCCGAGGTGGCCCACGAGCACATGGCCGGTTTGAACTTTGTGCACCACGTGGGGCAGGCGATCGAGATGGGCAAGCTGTTCCACATCGACCTCAACGACCAGGAGTTCGGGCGATACGACCAAGACTTCCGTTTCGGCAGCGTGAACCTCAAGCACGCGTTTTTCCTCGTCAAGATGCTTGAGGACAGCGGCTACAACGGCAACCGGCACTTCGATGCCCACGCGTACCGCCAGAGCGACGCGGCCGACGTCAAGAACTTCGCCGCCGGCTGCATGCGGACGTACATGATCCTCAAGGAGAAGGCCGCCGTCTGGAACGCCGACCCCGAGATCCAGGGCCTGCTGAAGGAGATCACCCCGAAGCACGCCGCCGCCGAGAAGGTCCTCAAGGGCCACTCCGCCGCCAGCGCCAAGGCCCTTGCCGCGATGGACCTGGACCGCATCGAGCTCGCCAAGGCCCCGCTTCACTACGAGAAGCTCGACCAGCTCACGATGGAAGTGCTGATGGGCGTTCGGTA
>JBBRUM010000114.1:0-9341 GCA_038247815.1 Tepidisphaerales bacterium
CCCCCGCGCTAGCACGCCGCTCCGGACCGGAGGTCCGCGCGGGGGGGTGAAGTTGGCATCGTTTGCCATGGGGGGGACGTTGGAATGCGTGCTTATCGGATCGGCGTGTGGTTGTGTCGGCGGAGAGTAGCAGAATGGCGCTGTTGGAACCGAATTTGGGAGCATGGGGGCGGTCGAGTCAAGCCCGGCCGAAGGTTCCCGTTTCAGTCGTCATCCTCACCTACAACGAGGAGCTGAATATCGGGCCGTGCCTCGAAAGCTGCCTGAACTGGTGCGACGACGTGCATGTTCTTGACAGCGGTTCGACCGATCGGACTGTCGCGATCTCCCAAGCCATGGGGGCCAAGGTCCACATCAACCCGTTCGAAAGCTTTGGTCACCAGCGGAACTGGGCGATCGACCACATCCCCTGCAAGCACCCGTGGCACTTCCATCTCGACGCCGACGAACGCTTCGAGCCGGCTGTGGTCGAGGAGATGGGCCGGGAACTCGGCGAGGACGGCCGGCGGAGTGATTTCGCCGCGTATCAGTGCCCGAGCAAGATGATCTTCATGGGGAAGTGGCTGAAGTGGAGCGGCGGGTACCCGGCGTATCAGGTGCGGTTGTTTCACCGTGATCGCTGCAGGTTTATCGACTTCGGGCACGGTCAGCGCGAGCAGGCCAACGGTCCGGTGGGGAAGTTGACCGCCCCGTACCTGCACCTCAACTTTTCGCACGGACTGGTGCAATGGTTCGAGAAGCACAATGGTTACAGCAACCGGGAAGCCGAGGAGGCGGTGCACCTTCGGAAGACCCGCCCACCGCTGCTGAAGGGCCTAAAGAGCAACGATCCCGTCGAGCGTCGTCGGACGCTGAAGAATCTCTCGTACTTCGTCAAGGGCCGTTCGGTCCTGCGGTTCCTAGACATGTACGTGCGTCGTCTAGGGTTTCTCGACGGGGTGACGGGTTTTCACTATTGCGCAATGATCGCGACTTATGAGTACTGGACGGAGCTCAAGATCGCGGAGAAGGAGCACGACTGGTTTGGTGAGACGACGGCGTTGGCGAAGCGCATGGCCGGGACGGCGGGGGGACCGGGGGGGGAGGGCGTCGGCGGGGCCAACGTCGGGGGTGCCAGCGTCGGGGGTGCGGGCGAACCTCCGGGCGTCGCAGTCGACCCCAACCGGCCGAAGATCGACGTCATGATCCCGACCCTTAACGAGTCGGACCACATCGAGGACTGCATCGCCAGCGCGAAGATGCTGGGCAACGTATTCGTTTTGGACTCGCTTAGTCGGGACGAAACTCAAGCCAAGGCGCGATCGGCCGGGGCGGTCGTGATCGAGCACCCCTTCGAGAACTACTCCCTGCAGAAGAACTGGGGGCTGGACAATCTGCCCTTTACCGGCGACTGGGTGTTCATCCTCGACGCCGACGAGCGGATCACGCCGCCACTGCGCGACCAGATCCACCGGAAGATGAAGAACCGCCCGAAAGTCGACGGATTTTTCATCAATCGTGAGCTGCTGTTTATGGGCCAGCGGGTGCGGAATGGGGGGCTGTACCCGTCGTGGAATCTGCGCCTTTTTAAGCGCGGTCGGGCGAGGTACGAGGAGCGCAGCGTGCACGAACACGTAGTCTGCCAGGGAGAAACTTCGTACATGCCCGGCGCCATGCTGCACATTCGGCGCGAGACGATGTCGGCGTACGTGCACAAGCACATCCGCTACGCCGATCTAGAAAGTGACGAGTGGGTGGCGTCGAAGTTGGGCACGAGTCGGACGGCGCCGGTGGAGCAGTTGTTCCGGCACCACCTTCGACTGAGGCAGTGGCTGCGGCGCAAGGCTTGGCCGGCGATGCCTTGGCGGCCGTTCTGGCGGTTTACGTACATGTATTTCGTGCGACTGGGTTTCCTCGACGGCGCCTCGGGGTGGCACTTGGCCCGCCTGATGGCAAGCTATGAATATATGATCAGCTTGTTTTACCGCGACAAGCTTCACCGCGCCCGGCAACAGAAATGGTCCCCCCCGACTTACGCCCGCAAGGCCTTGGAGGACGCCGGCGTCACCGCCCCGAACTGACGACTTACGGTCAGGGACAGTCGTTCACCCAACGCCCTCGCAGCAGGATTCGAGTACGCGGCCGCATCGTGCACATTGATCGTGTGAGGCGACTCGCACAGTCGGCGACGGTCCGCACGTCGGGCAGGGAGTCAGTGTCTGGCAAACCGGTGCAGCCAAGCGAGCGGGGGGAGGCAGGGGACGCAGAAGTGAGGACGAATCGGTTCGGCAATCGCCGGCGGGTTGTCGTGGTGGGGACATCTCGGGGGGGTTCACTAACGTAGTGTAGAGGTATGAAACAGGGCATTCTTTTCGCGTTGGTGGGTGGCGGGTTGGCGGTGGTGGCGGCGCTGGCTGTGGTGAGGGAGAACGCAGCCGAGCGGGTTCGAGGTGAACCCGCCGCCATGGCGACCACTCAAGCAACCAGTCAGCCGGCGGGCGGGACGGTCGAGAAGCTGGTGTTGTCGCCGGAGCAGTGGAAGAAGCGCCTGACACCGGAGCAGTACAAAATCCTGAGGGATCATGGGACGGAAGCGCCGTTTACGGGCCCTTATCATGACTTCAAGGGCCGGGAGGGGACGTTTGAGTGTGTGGGGTGCGGGTTGGAGTTGTTCCGGGCGGAGGAGAAGTTCGATTCGGGCACGGGCTGGCCGAGCTTTTGGACGCCGTTCGCCAAGGGCCACGTGGTCGAGGTGGCGGACACGAGTTATGGGATGACGCGAACGGAAGTCCGCTGCGCTAAGTGTGACGGGCACTTGGGGCACGTGTTTAAAGACGGCCCCAAGCCGACCGGCTTGCGATACTGCATCAACGGGTACACCTTAAAAATGCGATAACGGGCGATGCCCGACAGGGGGGTATCAAGATTCAAACACAGAGACGGCGGTTTCCTGCGGATCGACGTACGACCGGACCCCCTCCAGGTCTTGCTTTGGAGTGGGGGTTCTCAGTGCTGCGTGCGGGACGAAATTACCGACTTGGCTGAGACGCGGGTGGGGTGGTGGTGATTTGGGTGGTCGGGCCGTTTTCCAAGGCGGCGAGTGTTTTGATTGTGGGAATTCTTCCGGCGAGGGTTTGGGTGGTCCACTTCTGAATGAGGCCTTGGGCGATGTACCGCTGGAGGTCCCTGCCGGGGCAGGCGGTTTGGCCGGGGGCGGCGTCGGAGTGGCCTCGGATTTGAGCGGGGTCCAGCCCGTGGGTGTGGCAGAGGTGGGCGGTGAGGGCGACGAGGGAGGCGAGCTGCTCGGGTGAGACGCGCTGTTTCTCGAAATTGCCCCAGAGGTGGATGTTGACCACCCCCGTCAGGTCGTATTGCGTGTTGGACTCGGGGCGGTATTGGATGTCTCGGCCGGTGAAGATCTTGCCGTCGGGGGAGATGAGGAAGTGGTAGGGGAGGTCGGACCAGTTCATTTCCTTCCGGCCCCAACTTTGTAGGTTGCGGATTTTGGCGTAGGGCTCGTCGGTGGGTCTCCAGAGGACGCCGGCGTGGTGGATGGTGAGGATCTTGGGAGTGTGCTTGGCGGAGTCGGGAAGGGGTAGGGGTTTTGAGCCCCACTGGTCGGGGGAGATGATGGGGGGGACGGGAGGTGGGGGTGGGGCAGTGACAGAGAGACAGAGCGACAAAATTACAAAGTGGAAGAGCTTGAGGAGGCGGGTGGGTTTCATGGGAGTGCGTGGGAGTTTACCATAGGAGGCTATGGCAAGATCGATGGTTCGGATGGCGGCGATGGTTTTGGGTGGGTTGTTGGTGCTTTCCGGCTGTAAGACCGGAAAGGTGGAGCAGCCGGCGGCGGGTTTGCAGAAGCGGTTCGGCGACGAGATCGTGGTGGCGGGGCAGTTCTACCGGACGGGCGCTCCGGTGGTGACGTGGATGGACCAGGGGGGGTTTGACGGGTATCGGGTGGACCGGCGGTTTGTGAAGTTCGAGGAGTCGAGCTGGGAGGCGACGACGCGGGCGATTGCGGCGGGAAAGAGTGATTTGGATCCGGATTCCCCGGCGAGATACAACATGCGGTACAGCCGGGCTGCGACCCGCCCGACGTCGCCGTACACGCCGGAGATGCTGGAGCAGATCCGCGGGGGCGGGTGGACGTTGGAGCAGTTGCAGAAGCATGTGGATCAGTTCGTGTTGCACTATGACGTATGTGGGACCAGTCGGCAGTGTTTCAAGGTGTTGCACGACATGCGGGGGCTGAGTGTTCACTTCATGCTGGATCTGGACGGGACGATTTACCAGACGCTGGACCTGAAGGAGCGGACGTGGCACGCGACGCGGTCGAACGACCGTTCGATCGGGATTGAGATCGCCAACATGGGCAGCTACAGCTTGAAGGAGTCGGTGGCGGTGCTGGCGGAGTGGTACAAGAAAGACGAGAACGGGAAGACTTACATTGAGATTCCCAAGCGGTTTGGTGGGGCGAGTTCGCAGCGGGTTCCGGGGGTGTACAGGCCGGCGCGGAACGAGATGGTGGTGGGGCAGGTGCAGGGGGTTACGCAGCGGATGTACGACCTGACGCCGCAGCAGTATGACAGTTTGGTGAAGCTGACGGCTGCGCTGTGCGATGTATTTCCGGAGATCAAGTGCGATTATCCGAGGGACGAAGAGGGGAAGTTGATCACCAAGACGCTGACCAATGAGCAGTGGGCGAGTTTCAAGGGTGTGCTGGGGCATTATCACGTTCAGCCGGACAAGTCGGACCCGGGTGTGGCGTTGCAATGGGATTACGTGATCGATGGCGCGAGGAAAGTGCTGGAGGGCCGTGGCGTTGAAGTTCGGACGGCTGAACGGATGTCGTTGGGCGAAGTGAAGGCGCCGGCAACGAAGGCGGTTGTGGAGAGCGGGAAGCTGCCGGGGGTGGTGATTAGTCCGTAGGTTAAGCCCTTGTTTTTGGGGGGTTTGGGCGCGGTTTGGGGGGTGGTGGTGGGTGGGGGGATGGCGTCGGGCTGATGTGTGGAAGTTGGGGAGGGGTCTCTCTATACTCCGCGCTCATTTGCTCGGGCATGTCTTTTGTTTTGGCCGCTCCCGTCCCGGGAGCGGGACGGAGGCGGAGCTTTGGCGGTGAGGTGTGGCCGGTCGCGTTTTGGCGCGGCGGGCGGTTGGGTTGGAAAGTTCAAAAAGATCCCCGGAGACGGGAAACACGGAGCGACAAAGACATGCTCAAGAAGAGCGGCAAAGTGAAGTCGGTGGTGAAGTCGGTGAAGGCGTCGGGCAAGAAGTCGAACCTTAAGCGGGTGTACTTCTTTGGAGCAGGCAAGGCCGAAGGCAACGCGAGCATGAAGGACCTGCTCGGTGGCAAGGGCGCGAACCTCGCGGACATGACGATGGTTCCGCTGCCCGTGCCGCCGGGGTTTACGATCACCACCGACACCTGCGGTGACTACAACGACGCGGGCGGGAAGTTGCCCGCGGGGCTGATGGACGAGGTTCGACTGAACATCACCAGGGTCGAGAAGGCGACGGGGAAGAAGTTTGGCGATCCGAAGAACCCCCTGCTGGTTGCGGCGCGTTCGGGCGCGAAGTTTTCGATGCCCGGGATGATGGACACCGTGCTGAACATCGGTTTGAGCGACGCGGCGGTGGCGGGGCTGGCGGCGTTGTCGGGCAACGAGAGGTTTGCCTACGACTCTTATCGCCGACTGATCAACATGTTCGGCGACACGGTGATGGGCGTGGACCACGAGCACTTTGAGCACGAGCTGTCGGCTGTGAAGAAGGCGAAGGGTGTCGAGCTGGACACGGACCTTTCGACGGCCGATTTGAAGGACGTTGTTGCGCGGTACAAGGCGGTTTACAAGAGCCACGTCGGTTCGGAGTTTCCGTCGGACCCGTATAAGCAGCTCGAGGCGGCGATTGTCGCGGTGTTCCAGAGCTGGATGGGCGAGCGGGCGATCAAGTACCGGCAGCTCAACGACATTCGGGGTGTGCGTGGGACGGCTGTGAACGTGCAGGCGATGGTGTTCGGGAACATGGGCGAAGACTCGGCGACGGGCGTTGCCTTTACCCGCGACCCGAGCACGGGCGAGAACGTGTTTTACGGCGAGTTTTTGGTCAACGCGCAGGGCGAGGATGTGGTCGCCGGGATTCGCACGCCGCTCGAATGTAACACCGAGATGGGCAAGTGGAGCAAGAAGAGCTGGGCCGAGTTGTTGAAGGTGAAGAACACGCTGGAGAAGCGGTACAAAGACGTGCAGGACTTCGAGTTCACGATCGAAAAGGGCAAGCTGTACATGTTGCAGACCCGCAACGGCAAGCGGACGGCGCAGGCGGCTGTGAAGATCGCCGTGGACATGCTCAAGGAGAAGTTGATTGACGAGCGGACCGCGGTGCTGCGGGTGGACCCCGCGTCGCTGGACCAGCTTTTGCATCCGACGTTTGACCCCAAGGCCGAGAAGACGGTTCTGGCCAAGGGCCTGCCGGCCAGCCCGGGCGCTGCGGTGGGCAAGATCGCATTCACCGCCGCCGAAGCCGAGGATCGTGTCGGCAAGGGCGAAAAGATCATCCTCGTGCGCCGCGAAACCGAACCGGCGGACATCGGCGGGATGCACGTTTCCGAGGGCATTTTGACGAGCACTGGCGGAATGACCTCGCACGCGGCCGTCGTCGCCCGCGGGATGGGCACGCCGTGCGTGGCCGGGGCCGGCGGGGTGCAGATCGACCTCAAGGCGCGGACGGTCACCATTGGCGGCAAGGTGTTCACCGACAAGGACCACATCTCGCTCAACGGCGGGACGGGCGAGGTGTACGAGGGTCAGGTGGGGACGGTCGAGGCGTCGCTGACGGGGGCGTTCCGGCAGATCATGCTGCTGGCTGACAAGCACCGCACGCTGAAGGTGCGGGCCAACGCGGACACGCCGACTGACGCGCAGGTGGCGCGGAACTTCGGCGCCGAGGGCATCGGCCTGTGTCGGACGGAACACATGTTCTTCGACCCCGCGCGTATCCAGGCGATGCGTGAGATGATCCTTGCCCGCGACGTCGACGGCCGGAAGCTCGCGCTCGCCAAGCTGCTGCCGTATCAGAAGGACGACTTCCTTGGGCTGTTTAAGGAGATGAAGGGCCTGCCGGTGACGATCCGGCTGCTCGACCCGCCGCTGCACGAGTTCATCCCGCATGGCACGGGCGACCAAGAGCGCCTCGCCCAAGCCATGGGGATTAGTTATTCGGAGGTGGTCAACCGCGTGCACCAGTTGCACGAGATGAACCCGATGCTCGGGCACCGCGGCTGCCGGCTTGCGGTGACGTATCCCGAGATCCTCGAGATGCAGGTGGAGGCGATCATCCGCGCCGCCGTGGAAGCCAAGAAGCTGAAGATCACGGTTTTGCCGGAGATCATGATTCCGCTGGTGGGCACGGTGAAGGAACTGACGTACCTGAAGAAGTTCCTGATCGAGACGGCCGACCGCGTGATGAAAGAGACCAAGACCAAGGTCGAGTACATGATCGGCACGATGATCGAGGTGCCCCGCGCCGCGGTGACGGCTGACAAGATCGCCGCCGAAGCCGAGTTTTTCTCGTTCGGCACGAACGACCTGACGCAGATGACCTTCGGGTTCTCCCGCGACGACATCAACAGCTTCCTGCCGGACTACCTCGGCAAGGAAGTTCTGGAGCGCGACCCGTTCCAGAGCCTGGACACCGAGGGCGTCGGCAGCCTGATCGCGATGGCGGTGGAAAAGGGACAGTCGGTCCGCCCCGACATCAAGCTGGGCATCTGCGGCGAGCACGGCGGCGACCCGAAGTCGGTGCTGTTCTGCCACAGCGTCGGGCTGAACTATGTGAGCTGCTCGCCGTTCCGCGTTCCGATTGCGCGTCTGGCCGCCGCCCACGCGGCGCTGCTGGACCCGAAGGTCGGGAAGGGCAAGAAGAAGTAGAACTTCTAGCTTCGTTTTGAGATTGGGAACCGCGACTCCGGATTGGGGTCGCGGTTCTTTTTGGGTTGTGGTCAACACCGAGAGCAGCGAGAGCAGCGAGAGCACCGAGAGCACTGGGAGCACGGAGACGCAGAGAGCGCAGAGGGCGGAAGGGAGAACATGTTTCGGAGTGATTGATTTCCGCGTGCCCCGCATCTCGGTGTGGGGTGTTGCGCCGCGGCTACCATGGACGCATGGCCACGACGCAGCAGGATCAGGAGCGGTTTGAGGGGTTCTCCAAGTCGGCGATGTCGTTCTTGCGACAGTTGGCGAAGAACAACGAGCGGGAGTGGTTTAATCCGCGGAAGGGGGAGTTTGAGGCGTTGTGCAGGGGGCCGATGGAGGTGCTGGCGGGGGAGATTAATCGGTGGCTGGCGAAGAACGCGGTGGAGTATGTGGCGGCCGACGTTCGAAAGAGTGTGCAGCGAATTTATAGGGACACGCGGTTCGCCAAGGACAAAACGCCGTACAAAACTCACACAGCCTGCTTTTTCCAGCGGAAGGGGTTCGTCAAGAACGCCGGGCCCGACTTTTATATCCAGATTAGTCCCGCGGGCGTCGGTATCGCAGGCGGTGTGTACATGCCCGGCACGGACGAGCTTCGGGCCATTCGGCGGGGGATCCTGGCCGACCTTGCGGGGTTCAAGAGGGCCTGTGGCGGGAAGGCGCTGGTGAAATCCATGGGCGAGATGCGGGGCACGGAACTCACGCGGTTGCCAAAGGGGTTCGAGTCGGCCGAAGGGAGCGGCGCGGAGGCGTGGGTGCGGCGGAAGCAGTTTTTCTACTGGGCCGAGTCGCCGGTGGCGATGGCGATGGATCGGAACTTGGGGAAGGAGCTGTGCGAGCGGATCGGGCTTATGCTGCCGGCGTGCGAGTGGCTGGCCGGGGCGCTGCGGGCGGGGGCACGGGCGGAAGAGGACGACCGGCCAAAAAGGCCCAAGCCGATGTTCTAGTATGTCCCCGGAGGTTGTATTTTTCATGTGGCTAAACGATTCTTCAACACTTCGGGGTGACGCGTGTAGGTCACTGGGAGGGCACTTCGTTGGGTTGACGGCTGGGGGCGGCTTGAACGAGAGGATTCCATGCGAGCGAGGCGGATCATGGCGGCGATGCTTTCGGTGGTGGCGGCTGGGGCGATGGCGAATGTGGCGGCTGGGGCGGGGTCGAAGCTGGTCGAGTTTCGCGTGGTCGACGAGCGGTGTGTGATGCTGTTCCTCAAGGACGGCGAGATCAAGTACAAGGACGACGGACAGGGGAGCGGCGCGTTCGGTGGCCACGAGAGTAAGGGCGGGGAGGTCGCCGTGAGTTATGGCGTGCTCGACGTCGGGGAGGCGGGCAAGCCGGGTGCCTACACGATCACCAGCACCGACGACCCGGCTTACGCGACCGGCG
>JBBRUM010000115.1:0-9326 GCA_038247815.1 Tepidisphaerales bacterium
CTCACGAGCGCCGAGTCGATCTTCGGCGCCGGCCAAAACGCTTGCGGGGGCAGGGTCCGCAGCACTTCCACACGCGACAGGAGCTGACACGTTGCTGTCAGTGGGCCGTATGCATCGTCCCCGGCTGACGACCTTAGACGGTCCGCCACCTCCCGCTGAACGGTGAACACCAGCAGCTCCACCCCCGCCAATAACAACTCGATCACCAGCGGACTGGCAATGTTGTAAGGCAAATTGGCGATCAGCTTGACCGCCCGCCCCCCCGCCCGCGCCGCAGTCACCCTCGCCAGCAGCTCCGGGTGCAGCGCGTGCTTGCCGTCCAACGCATCGCCCTCGATTAGCTCGAACCGCGCCTCCCCGCCGAGTCGCTCTCGGAGAACGCCCGCAAGATCCCGGTCAATCTCCACAGCCAGTATGTCCGCCCCGCTTTCCAGCAACACCTCGGTCAGCGTGCCCGTCCCCGGGCCGACCTCGACGATCAGTTCGCCCGCGGTCGGGCTTCCCGCGGCTGCGATGAGTCGCACCAAGTTCTGGTCCACCATGAAGTTCTGGCCGAACCGGTGCTTGGGGTGGGTGCCCGCGCCGGCCAGCAACCCGGAAATGGTTTGCTTCGTCTGAGCCATCAACCCATCCCGAAAAGTTGAAACGTCGCCAATTTTTGACTTATGTCCATGCCTGCACTCTCATCCCGGCCATGCGATCCTACGAGGTCATTCGGGCGGCAGTCGATGAACCGGGCGTGAAGGCCGTCGCCGCGGCGTTGAAAATCTCGCCGGGCTTGGTTTACAAGTGGTGCGAACCTCCCGCCGACGAGGGCCTAGCCGAGTCCTCCGGGTCGCGAAACCCCCTCGACCGCACCCGAGACCTCTACATGCTCACCAAGGACATTCGCCTGGTCCGCTGGCTGTGCAACGAAGCCGGCGGCTTTTTTGTCGCCAACCCGGTCGTTCCCGAAAGTCGCAAAGACTTTGAACGCACCGTCGTCATGGAAACCCGCGACGTCATGCGCGACTTCTCCATACTCCTTGGCGAGATCACTGCAGCCGTCGAAAACGACCCGGGTATAGACTCGAAGGAAGCCATCCAAATCCGCCAGCGCTGGGAAGACCTCAAAGGCCAACTCGAACGCTTCGTCATCCGCGCCGAACGCGGCCACTACCGGTGAGCGTCGCGGCCTCCCTCCTGTGAACTCCATTACGCCAGTAAAGTTCTCATGCAATTAACATGCATTTGGCCTTGCCGACCCGTACTTCGCAGGCTATGACATAGCTGTGCATACGCAATTCCCCTGCAAATACGTCCGGGTGTCATCCGCGACTCGGCTGCGTGGGTTCACCCTTGTCGAATTGCTGGTGGCGATTGGGATTATCGCCGCTCTAATCGGAATCTTGCTACCGTCCCTCGCCAGTGCCCGTTCTTCGGCGTCACGCCTTGCCTGCGCCGCCAACATGCGGGAGATCGGCAAGGCGCTGGTCATGTACGCCAACGACAACCACGGTCGTCTGCCGACCTCGACGCACTCGACGCTCGACCTCGAATCCACGTGGATTTACACCCTGGCGAAGTACCTCGGCAACGTCGACAAGGTGCGCATTTCCCCCGGCGATCCCAAGTCGGCTGAGCGTATCGAAAATCAGGGCACGAGCTACGTGCTCAACGAGTACATGGTGGTCGAGCGTTCGCCCGCCAACCCGAATGATGTCGACGCGTTGAACCTGTTCAAGATCCGCCGCTCGCCGGAGGCGTTCTTGCTGTTCACGACCTCCGACAAAAAAGGTACGTCGACCTCCGACGACCACACGCACTCCCGCGGTTGGTTCCGCGCCCCGTGGACCGCCTGCTGGACCCGCGTCGCAGTAGACATCTGCGTGGGCCGGTTCGGCGGCAAGAACTTCGACTCGACGGCCGGGAGTTCCAATTACCTCTTCGCCGACGGGCACGTCGATGTGATCACCGCGAAGGAACTCAAGAGTCGTGTGGACCGGATCGTTGCCGCGCAGGACCCGAAGCGCAACTTTGCCCGCCCGCCGCAGTAGTCCCCGTACTTCCCCCCAAATTACCCATGTCGTACAACCGTTACATCTTCGCCGTCGCCCTCGCCGCGCTCCCGCTGACCGCGCCCGCGTTCGGGTTTGCTTCCACGCTGGTTCCCATGCCTCATCCGCTGGTGTCCGAACACGCGGATGTAAATGTGACCCTGTCCGGATCGGAGTGGAGAGTAGAGCCCCGCGATGCTGACGCGGGCGGAGTGATCTACCCCACCGGCCAAGCCATTCTTCACGTCGACCGCCTCTCCCAGACCGCACGGCCGGCTGCTTCGACGTTCGATTTCATTGGCGCAGCCGCGAGTGCGAACTACTACCGCCTGCCGCAGGGGCAGAATCCCAGCCTGCTGTTTCTCGGCGTCGCGGGGTACGGCGTTTCCTCGTCGGCGATCGACCGCTACAACGCCGGCGCCGAATCCGGCGGGCGTGTCTCGGGAACTGGGAGCTGGCTGAAGCTTCTGCTCGACTCCGTAAAGGGGCCGGGTCAGTTTTCGGTGTGGCAGGAGTCTTTCGGCGGGGCCAACGTGTTCATTTCCACGGCCGTCTCGACGCCGGGCAACGCCGGAACCGATGCAATCTGGTTGCTCGCCAATGGCCACGTGCACTTTAACTACGGCTTTACGGCCCCCGGGCTGTATGAGGTGAACTTCCGCCCGTCCGCCTTCGCCAACGATGGCAACTTAGCCACGCTGGGCCCGGTGATCCAAGCCGCCGCCCCGATTCCCGTCTACTTCAATGTCGACCCCGGGTACGCCACCTCTGGCGTGGTCGCCACTTCAGCCCTGCCCAGCGTCGGGACGATCGCGTTCGCAGGCGGTTTCCGCGAGATCAGCCTCGCGCCGAACTCCAATCGAGGGGCCGTTCGCGTCGGCGAGATTGGTACGGGGGGGACGGGCACGGCCGTCGTGCTGCTCAAGCTCTCCGACCCCGCCGAACTCGGAGCGCTCACCGTGGCGCTCTCCGGCTTCGACGGTTCGTTGTATGGCCTCGCCTCTGTACCCGCCACTGCAACGCTCGACCCGCAAGCCCTGGCGCTCTACCCCGCCTTTGACATCGCGCTGCGTTTCGCCGGAATTACGTCCACCACCTTCGATTTCCAGTTCGACTACTCGATGATCCTCGACGGCGTGGGGATCTCGCGCATCGGGATCGTCGCCAACACCGCGCTGGTTCCCGAACCCACATCACTGCTTTCATTGCTGTTTCCCCTCGTTTTGCTGTGTCGCAGGACGAGGTAAGTCCGCTGTTTTTGAGTCCCATTTCTGTTGAAGGGAGAATTGTCCATGTCAGTACGAATCTTGTCCGCTGTCGCCCTTGCGGCGTCGTTTCTCACCCTCGCCACTGTCGCCCGGGCGGCAGACTTGGTCGCCAACCCGACCATCATCGGCGGCGGCGTCGTCCCGGTCGGCGGCGTCACCTCCGAAGACGTCGACATCGGTGTCGGTTTCGAGGACGGTGCGTTCGAACTCGAAGTCCACGACGAGTCCAACGGCGGCGTCGAAGGAACGGAATACGCCCCCAACGAAGTCCTGTTCCACGTCGCGGCGGAGTCGCTCTTTGCCCGTCCCGCAGGCTCGCAGTTCGACTTCCTCGGCCTCGCAGCCGGCGCAAACCTCTCCCTGCTCCCCGCCAGCCCCAACGGCGATCTACTCTTCCTTGGATTCGCAGCCGAGGAAGTTCCCGCGGGCACCTTCGTCCCCGGAACACTCAAGCTCAGGCTCGTCTCGGTCGCCGGCGGCGGCGACAGCTCGCTCCCGGCGCCGGGCGCCTTCTCCCTGTTCTCCCTTGACGCGGGAAACCCCGTCGTCCACATCGCATCCTCGGACGGCATCTCGTCTTCCGACCACATCGACCTCGTCGAGGGCGACCACAGTCACTTCAACATTGGCTTCTCCGCCGAAGGCCTCTACGCCATCACCTTCGAAGCCTCCGGAACGCTCATCGGCGGTGCCCCGAGCTCGCTCCAAGGCACCTACTACTTCCAGGTCGTCATTCCCGAGCCCGCATCGCTCGGCGTGCTCGCCCCGGCCGCGGCGCTGCTGCTCCGCCGCCGCAAGTAATCACGCGTCCATTTAAATCACCAAGCGGGACGACACCTGTGTCGTCCCGCTTTGGTTTTTGCGTTTGTTCTCCGGCGCGGGAAGTTCAATGGCAAGCCGGGCAAGTGCCGTGCAGCACCACTTCGGAGTAACTCACCAAGTAATCCTTTTTGACCCCCAGATTCGTCACAAAAGTGTCCGGAATCATCGACCCCGCCAGGCACTCAACCTTCCCGCACCCCTCGCAGACAAAATGCGGATGCTTGTGCTCGTGTGCCTTCTGCGCCGGCCCCATGGCGAACAGCCACGACCTATCCTCGGATTTTACCCTGTGCACGAGCCCTTTTTTCACAAAAGTGTTCAGCGTGCGGTAGACCGTGACCGAATCCACCCCCTTCAATTTTCCCAAAATCTGCGGTACGGACATCGGTCGACCGGCTTTGGAGAGCACATCGACCACCCCGACTCGAACCGGTGTCTTTCGCAGTCCGTGTGAGCGTAAAAACGTTTCCGTGTCGTCTGCGTTGTGCTTCAGGTGGGCCATCGAGGTATTTACACTTTACCCCCGCCGCCACCGGCCTTCCAACCGGGGAGCGGTCCGCCCCACCGACGCCCCACCGGCTAGTTGGCTCGCGGAGTTGTCTAAACACGCCCATGGTGATATGGTTCCCGACCCATTCGCCCGACCTTAAAGGGCGAAAACGCCCGTTTTCCCGGGCACTCGCCCGGATCCTTTCGGGCGGTTTATGTCTCAGGAGCAATCATGTCCCTCGACCGCAGTCTCAAAAGCGCCAGCAGCCTCGTCCGCCACCGCAACGTTCTCACACGCGATGAACGCCTCCTTCGTCTCACCGAAGCCGACAAATGGGACGCATCCAAACCCGTCCTGGGAATCCCGAAGGTCGGCAACCGCAAAGCCGCCGTCGTCAAGACCGTGAAAGACCCGGCAACGGCCGTGGCAGGAGCAGCCGCTCCCGCCGCAGCCGGCAAGGCAGCTCCCGCCGCCAAGGGCGCAGCTCCCGCCGCCAAGGGCGCAGCGCCGGCCGCCAAGGGCGCAGCGCCGGCCGCCAAAGGCGCAGCCCCCGCCGCCAAGGCCGCCCCCGCAGCGAAGAAGAAGTAATACCCCCCTCAAACAACCAAAAAGGCCGCCCCCACCCGGGAGCGGCCTTTCTTCTTTTCCCAGACCACCCCACGACTGTCTACCCCACCACTTCCAACAGCGCCTTTCCCACATACGCCGCGTGCCCCTCCGGCAGCTCGGGATACACCGGTAGCGCCAGCACCTCACGACACGCCTGCTCACTGACCGGGAAATCTCCCTCGCGGTGCCCCATGCCTTTGTAACACTCCTGAAGGTGCAGCGCGATCGGGTAGTACACCGCCGTGCCAATTCCCCGCTCGGCCAACGCCTGCTTGACCCCATCCCGCCCGGGAACGCGAACGACGTACTGGTTGTAAATGCTCCAGTTCCCCTCCTCGATCCTGGGCGGGACGACCCTCGTACCGGCGAACATGCCGTCGTAGATGGCTGCGTTTTTCCTCCGCGCCGTGTGCCACTCGTCGAGGTACTTGAGCTTGACGTTGAGCACGTTGGCTTGGATCGCCGCGATGCGGAACATCCCGCCCACGAGCACATGGTGATACTGATGTCCCGAGCCGTGCACGCGGAGCAGGCGGCACTTTTCGATGAACGCCGAGTCGTTCGAGCAGATCGCCCCCGCGTCGCCGAAAGCGCCGAGGTTCTTCGTGGGGTAAAAGCTCAGGCACCCGGCGAATCCGATCGAGCACGCGGTCTTACCGTTCCTCTTCGCCCCGATCGCCTGCGCCGCGTCTTCCAGCACCAGCAGCCCGTGCTTGCAGGCGATCTCGTTGATGGCTTCCATGTTCGCGCACTGACCGAAGAGGTGCACGGGGATGATGACTTTGGTCTTCTTTGTGATCGCCTTTTCCAGCTTTGCGGGGTCGAGGTTAAAGGTGTCTGGCTCGATGTCGACGAAGACGGGCGTTGCCCCCAGGCGACTGACGTTGCCCGCTGTGCAGAAGAACGTAAACGGCGGAACGATCACCTCATCTCCCGGGCCGACGCCCATCGCCATCAGCGAGCACAGCAGCGCGTCGGTACCCGAGGAAACGCCCAGGGCGTATTTCGTCTGGCAGTACGCGGCGAGGTTCTTTTCGAACCGCTCGGTCACGGGTCCCAGGAGAAGGGCCTGCTCGTCGCACACCTCGTCGATCGCCCGGCGGATCTCGGCGCGGATCGGGATGTACTGGGCTTGGAGGTCGATCAACTTAACCTGCGGCTTGGACACGGGCGTCGCCGGAACGCTGGAAACAGTCGCCATATTGCCCCAAGCCTAAACCCCCCACCGCCAAGATCAACTTCCCCACGCCCAGCCGCACAATCCGTCACACCTTTTGGCGCATCCAGTTCGGTCGCGTGAGGCACACTCCGACCATCACCGCCCCGATCATCGCCACGCCCCAACCGCCGCCGGGAATCACCGGCCCGAGCATTCGCGCCGCCTCCGGCCACCAGCCGCCGTTCTGCGACAACACCTGCGTTCCCACGCACGCCAGCGCGAACCACGTCACCCCAAAGTGCAGCACCACCATCCCCAGCCCCCGCACCCCGCCCAACGCCACGCCCAGCGCCGTCGCCAGCGCACCCCACACGAGATACCGCTCGTGCATTTGCGGCAAAATCGCAAACATCAGCACCCACGGCACGGCTACGCACACCAGCACCCCCGCGCTCCCACGTTTCGCGTGCCACGCAGCCATCAGCCCCACCGGAACCAGCAATAAAAAGTATACCCCCCGCAAGAGCACACGCAGGGTCAGCTCCCAGCCGCCGCTGGACGCCCACACCACATCCGAAATGCCCGACTCGTACGACTCCTGCATGATGGCTGGAATGTTCGCCGTCGGCCCCATGAACAGCGCCATGTAGTTGTCGGTGGGGAACCGGAACCCGATCTCGAACCACGACCAGCTGCCCCCATATCGCACCCCGCCGAGCATCACAGCCGCGACCATGGCCCCGAGCGCCACCGACGGCAAGGCCCGCCAGCCCTTCCACAGCGCCGCCACGACTCCAATGGCTGTCAGCCCCCCCACCACCCACCCGAACCACCCGCCGGGCACCGTCGAATCGATCGCCGGGTACGCCCCCGCCATCGCCATCGCCCCCACGGCCGCTGCCCCCATCGCAAGCGCCCCGGCCCGCCGCCAACCCTGTCTCTCCCTCCCCCATAGCCAAACCCCACCCTCCCGCGCCACCACCACCCCCACCGCCCCCGCCGCCGCCAACCCGCCCCACACCCACGCCTCCGAACCCCTCGCCAACCACGGCCACACCACGACGCACGCCCCCGCCCCCAACCCCACCAGCAGCCTCAACACTCCGCCCACGCCCCCGGCTATCGCCCAGATCGCCAGCACCGGCAGCACCATCAGCACCTGCCCCTTGAGCATCGCCGCCAGCGCCACAAACACGCCCGTTCCCACCCACCATCCCCGCGAAGCGCAATACACCGCAAAGACGAACCCAGGCATGAGCCAAATGTCCCACTGCGGAAACACGTGCGCATTGACCAACAGCGCAACGTTGAACCACACCAGCAACGCCCCCACCACCCCGAGCAACCAGCCCCGATGCCGCGACCACGCCTCGGCCGGGCTACCCCCCCAATTGCGGTATCCACCGCGAACGGCGACGATCCCGCCCCCCCGGGCCACTTGCTCCCGCCGGGCCCACAATCTCACGACCAGAAACGTGCCAAGTGCGGTCGCCAAGCCGCAGCCGGCGTTCAACCAAAGCAGTCGCCACGCCATCGTGTCGTCATATTCGTGAACGACGCCCCGTTCGGCCCAAACCTCGCGGGTCCACATCGTCATCACCAGCAATCGGGCGGGCGTGTAATCCAAGCCATACCGCTTCGAGCCCCGGGCGGCTGCATATAGCCGGTCATACGTCCTCTCCCACGCCAGCAGCACCTCCCCCAAGGGAATCCGCTCGCCACGAACCTGCTTGACCTTGGTGTTCGCCAAGACTCGCGCGCCTTGATTCAGCCCGTTTTGGATGTCGCCGCGAAATCGGACAGCCCCGGTCTGCGCGAACGCCTCGCCCCGAACCGCCAGCCCGGCCCAGACCGCCCAAATGCACAATAAAATCGCAACAAGCCGAGGCAATACCTCGAAGATCGCCCAACGCAACCGCAGGGCGGCAATTGTTCCACGTGGAACAATTGCCACTTCGACAGGGGACTGTTTTTCGGTCAGCCCGGGGGTTGTGTCGCTGACCGCCGGTGACGTCATCGCTACAATCTACCCTCCCGCGGTAGCCCCGTTGATCCTTCACGCGAACTTAAAACCTCCCATGAAATTCCGTCGCAACGCAGTCGCCATCGCAGTACGGTCCGCCGTCGCCTTTGCAATCGTTCCCGCCATCGCGGGGTGCACGCCGGCCGACTACAGGCGGTCAGCCGACCTGCAAATCCAAAAGCTGCTTTCCGACCGAAAACGCCAAACCCTTTCCTACGAGCCCGCCGCCACCGCCGACGACAAACCCGTCTCCGACGCGCCCGGCAACCCCTACAGCAGAATCCCCGTAACGCCCATCGTCGTCTCGTCCGGACGGGCGGTGGAACCGACGAACATCGAATTGCCGTTCGAGCAACTCGGGCCAAAACAGGTGCTTCCGCCGGGGGTCGAGCCGCCGCCCGCATCGGATTACCGTTCGTCGGTGCGGGACCGTCCGATCGTCGAGGCGCCGGTACTCGGGCCGGCGTCGCCCATGTCGACCACGCAGCGGTTGGACCTCTTCGGCATCCTGAACTTCGCAGTGCAAAACTCCCGCGACTACGCCGACCAGATGGAGGAGCTGTACCTCTCCGCACTGGACGTGACCCTGCAACGGCACCTGCTCTCTCCCCGGCCGTTCGTCACCCAGCGGTTCGGATACGACGGCGGTCAGCGCGACGCCAACTTTCGATCGGCGATGAACGCCACCACCAACGCCGGCGTACGGCAGCGCCTGCCCTACGGCGGGGAGATAGTGGCGTCGGGGCTGGTGAATTTCGTCGACGCGCTCAACGCCAATACGCAGTCGGGCGAGAACGCGTCGCTGGCGTTGACGGCTTCGGTGCCGCTGTTGCGCGGGGCGGGGTTCATCAACCTCGAGGGGCTTGTCAACTCCGAGCGTTCGCTGGTGTACGCCGTGCGGGCCTTTGAAACCTACCGC
>JBBRUM010000116.1:0-9298 GCA_038247815.1 Tepidisphaerales bacterium
ACCACAAAACCCGTCTGCAACGCCGCCCAGGACCCCGGCAGCGACGGAAGAGACGGCGCGGTCCACTGCCCGGGAGTGATCGGAATCTCGCGGGGAACAAACGTCAAGATCAGCCCCATGAGCACGAGCACCGCGCCCGTCACGCCGGGGATGATCGTCCCCGACATCACAAATATCTCCACCGCGATCAGTGCGATACCCATCAGAATTAGCACGAGCTCCAGCCAGCTTGCGTAGCCCGTTAGGATCGGAACAAGCAACAGCGTCGCCAACGCCGTCATACAGACGGCCTCAGGAAGGCCGTGCCCGGGCGAGCTGAATGACAGGTACATCGAGATCATGAAAATCGTCACGACCAGCCCACGAACGGTGGCCGAATTCAGCCATTGCACGAGCTTCTGGCCGAACGTGGGTTCGAGCGTGCGGTCGATCGTCCAACCTTGCGCCAAGGCGAGGGCCTGAACCGAGTCGACGGTACCCTTGGAGAGGCCGATGCGGGCGGCGGTGCGGTCGTCGACGGTCAGGAGCGTGTCTGCTGCGTCAAGTGGGTTGGGGATGTCGGCGATGGGGGTATAGCCGCTTTTGATCAGCTCGGCGTACCGCGCCGGGTCGACAAACTTTCGTACGCCCGTGGCGGTTTCGACGACACCATGAATGACGCGACCGTGCAACACCATGGCTGCGAGCAGGTCCGGGTCGTATTTGTTGCGCTCGGCTGAGGAGTAAAGGTCGGCGATGACGGGTGACGCGGCTTTGGCGCGTTCACCCTCGCCGAGGGTTTCGATCCCGGTGGCCGTGATCGCGATGGGGGCCGCATTGCCGACGACGCTCCCGGGGGTCATGTAAATCTCGTCCATCGCAACAGCGATGATCGCCCCAGCCGAATAAGCCTTGGGGCGCACGACAGCCACGGTCCGCACACCCTCCAGAGACCGAAGCTTCCGCGTCATGTTCAGGGTCGCACCCAAGCCGCCGCCGGGCGTATCAATATCGAAGATCAGCACCTTCGCCCCGCCCTTGATCGCGAGGTCGATGTGACCCGAGACGACGTCCATCGAGTAGTCATCTATCTCGCCCTTGATCCGGATGACAGCGGCGGTCAACCCGGACGGCTCAACCAAAGCTCTGGTGGTCGTTGAAGTCACCGACTCAGCGATTGCCGCAGAAAATGCAAGTGCCAACGCGCACACCGAAACCACGGCCGAAAGGTATTTTCGCACGGCAGACATCGGACCGGGGATTGCAAGAGTGAGGTGACGCATGGGCCACATCATATGTCGGTATCCGTATTCTAAGTCTGTTCCGTCTTTAGAATCGTGTTTGGGAGGCGTTTGGGGGGCCGCTACCCGCGATATTCGCAACTGCTGGAGCAAGTTTCGTGCACAACAATCGACGCCAGATTCGCCAAGAGGGGCTTGAGTTTCCCCCATAGCCAAACCGCGATCACCTCGCTGGTCGGGTTGGCCAGCCCCGGGATGTCGTTCAGAAGGTAGTGGTCAAGCTCGACGACAATCGGCCCGACGGCGCGCTTAATCTCGCCGTAGTCGATCAGATAGCCCTTGGCGGGGTCCACGTCCCCCTCGACGATTACATCAAACTTAAACGAGTGCCCGTGCAGGCGGCGGCACTTGTGGCCTTCCGGGAAGGTCGGCAGGAAGTGGGCGGCTTCGAAGTTGAATGATTTGCTTAGCCGGACTCGCATTTGAACGGTGAGTCTAGGTCGCCAACGCACGGCGGTCGAAGAACTCAGTGCCACCCACTCGAAGGCGCCGCCTGGAGCTTCTCAACTGTGGTAGACTCAGAGCCATGAGGGCTTGGACTGGTGTGTTTGCATCTCTGTTGGTCGCGGCCGTGGCGGGCTGCGCCGCCGACGGCCAACCCTCCAAGGCCAACAACAAGCCCGAGCCTCTCCGCCGCGTCAAGGTCAACGCAGGCAGCGGCGACTGGACCGCCAAAACCGGCACCCCCGGCGCGGACCCCTTCGGTAACCTCCCCATCGACCGCCCCATCGTCGACACCACCCAGCCGGTAACCTCCCCCTCCTCCCCCGTGGAAGTGACACCCGCGGTCGCCCCCGTAGACATCATCTCCCGCCTCACGCTTTACGGCCTATCCTCCCGCGGCATCGAGTCTGGCGACGTCTTCCTCCCACGACGCTCCCTCACCCCCGGCAAGGCCCAATCCCACCGCATGGGCGACGACTCCGACGGCTGCGAGATCATCTATACCGCTGGCGTTATCGCCGACGGCAAGGTCCCCGTCATGGTCGAGCTCCGCATGTGGGGACGTCGTCAGACCAAGCAAAAGTGGGTACTTCGAATGAACTACGACAAGGGCGAAACCTTCCTCGCCGCCACACGCGGCGGAGAGCAGTTCCGCTTTGACGTCGCCCTTGAAGGCATGCCCCCCGAAGACGTCAAGTCCTCCCTCCCCACCGCCCGCGACCTATACCTCCAACAACGCGAACCTCCGCCGCCCCCATAGCCCCCCCCAAACTCACGTCCCTCGCTTATTGCCATACAACTCAATGTGCAGCCTCGGGCAAAACCGATACCCCTTCCGCTTGCACAACTCCCCCAGCCAAGGCGTCCGCGCCCGCAACGTCAGGCCGTCCGTCCCCTCGGGCATAAGCAACACATCCGACGGCCGAATCTCCCCCAGCTCAGGCAGAAGCGCCTCGATCTCTTCCAAATCCCCCTCGCTTGCCACCACAAACTTGAGCTGATGTTCCTCCGCGCAGGCAATGAGTTCTCGTATCGCCCCCGGATTCAGCCGCGCCGCCTCGTGCGCCGCCGCGAACTTGCCCGGAACGCGGTCCCCCTCCCGCGCCGCGGGGTGCGGCTGGTGCGGAGTCGAGTTCGCCAGCTTCGGCGAGATCGACATCAGGTCCACCGACACCTCCCGCACGAATGTGCCCGCCGTTTCAACAGTGATGTGATACCCCAGCCGCCGCAGCTCCGCCGACAGCGGCGTAATCTCCGGCATGATCATCGGCTCCCCCCCGGTGAGCACCACATGCCGCGCCGGCTGACTGCGCACATACGCCACGATCTCCTCCACCGTCCGGTTCTCCCCCTCCGGCGACCACGACGCATACGGCGTGTCGCACCATACGCACCTCAAGTTGCACCCCGACACCCGAACGAACACCGACGGCACCCCCGTCAGTTTCCCCTCACCCTGCAACGAAAAAAACAGTTCCGAGATCTTCATCGCAGCTCGATCCGCCAAACCATCGTGTCTCCGATCGGTTCGCCCTTGCGGTTCTTCAATGGCTCGATCCACCAAGAGTACACCGCCCGCACCACCGGCAGGTCGATCGTGTCGGAAAACCCCGACGAGTCCAGCACGTCGACCTTCGTCACCCGCCCGGTGTTGTTGATCGTCACCCCCAGCGTCAGCGACGACCTCGCCGACACCGACGCATCAATCTGCCCCGACAGCGTCAGCCGCGGCCGCACCCACTTCACCTTCCGCCCGAACCGCGCCTCCACCTTGCCCCGCGAAAACGAAACCGACCCCACCTTAGAAAATGGGTCCGACTCCGAGTCCGACTGGGTCGCGTTCTCCCCCGGCGGCGCGGGCACGCCCGGCGGTCGCCCGTCTCCCCCGGCGCCTCCGCCTCCCCCATTGCCCGGCGGCGTCGGCTGGGCTAGCTGCGGTGCCGTCGGCGTCTGCGCCCCGGGAGACTCCCGCGGCGCGGCCGCTGCAGCCGCGGCCAGCTCGTCCCGCGACTTCAGCGCCGTCTCCGCGTTGGCCTCCTCCGCCGACTCCTCCGCCGACTCCTCCGCCGACTCCTCCCGACCCGGGGCCTTCGCCGTTCGCGGCGTCGGCGGCCGACGCGACACCTCGGCGTCTTCCGACTTGTCTTCAACCGGTCGAGTCGCCGGCTCGGAGTTCTCCTCCGACTTGACGTTCGGCAAGCCGTCCTTCGCCCGGTCCGCAGCCGACTTCTCATCCCCCAACGGCGACGTGCGGTCGGCTGCCGACCTGGGCAACTGCGCCGGCGTCCGTTCCAACGGCGCTCCCGACCGCCCAGCCGGGGTTCCAACGGAATTACCTTCCTCCCGTTTCGTCCCCCCAGCCGGTAACTCGGTCTGCCCCGTGGTTTCCCGCGCCTCCTCCTTTTCCGCCCTCGGCAGCTCGGGCACCGTCGGCTTGTCGGTCGCTTCCGATTTTCCGTCCGACGGGGCCGCGGGTTCCTTCGACTCTTTCGCGTCCGGCGCTCGCCCGGTCGACTCTCGGCGCTCCTCCTCCTCGCGGGCGTCCGGCAGGGCCTTCTCCTTCTCCTCGGCCGTTGGCGGCGGCGGAACCGTCGGCCTGGGCGCTGTGGCGATCTTCGGCGTCTGCACCGGATCCGGTCGCACCCCCAGCGGTGGTGGCGAGCTCGGCGCACCGCCCTCCTTCAGGAATCCATCCGATTCCCTCGCCTTCTCCGCGTCCAGTGGCGTGTCCGGCCGCGCCGGCGCAGCGGCTGAACCCGCGTCGGGCGCCGTCTCCGCCTGCTTCGGCGACGGCGGCCCCCCCGGTGTTCCAGCCATCCCAGCCGCCGCCCCCGTCCCACCCCCACCCGAAGACGCCGCCCCCTCCGGGCTTGTGCTCAAGCTCGCCTGCGTCTGATCCGCCTGCCGCGCCCGCTGCGGCGCTTCCCCGGCAGTCCGCGCAGCGCCTTCACCTCCGCCGATGTCATCGCCAATGTTCGGCCGCGCCGGTGGAGGTGGCGTCACCGCCGATGGCGGCGGCGGGGGGGGCTCCACCTCCGGTTCGACGATCTCGTCCTTCGGGCTCACCTCGGCAGTCTCGTTCTCAGCGTTCAACGGCGACAACAACGCCGAAGGCGGCAACCTCACCGACTCCGCTGCCGCCGCCGACGTGTACGTCCACCTCCCCATCCGCAACAACTCCGCCATCTGACCCCGCGTATACACATGAATCCCCCAGCCAACGACCATCCCGTGCGCCACGAGGGACACGATCATCGCCACCGTTAAACTCACGTCTCGTCGTCGCATGTTGCCGCGAAAAAGGGTTCTACCGGCCGTCCATCTCGTCGTGGAGCTCGAAAAACGCGTCCACTGATTGCAAAAGCATGTTCTTTATCTGCTCCCGCGTCCCCTCGATCAGGTGCATCGTGATGTGCGACTGTGTCCCGTCCGTCAGGGTGAGCGCCGCGTCACCTACCCCATCGACCTCGTGGGCGGGGCGAAGCTCCATCCCATAGATAAAGCTGAAAGTACGGACGGGTTGGCTGGGGGGGGTCTGATCGGGCACGAGCGTCTCCTTGGCTGACCGATTCTACGCGCGTCAAACCCCTTCTGATGCCCCCCATGCCGCCTGTCGGCGGCACGAGGGTTACAATCGTCTCCCACCACCGGCCATTCACCCCTACACAATCGTTCGCCCCATGCTCCCACCCATCGCCACCGTCTTCGGCGTCGACTTCTCCGGCGCCAAGCTCGCCGGCGACAACCTGTTCCTCGCCGAGGTCCGCCTCCGCCCCAGCCAGCTCCCGCTCCTCCACTCCGTCGGCCCCCTCTCCGCCCTCGCCGGAACCGCCGAACGAGCCCCCGTCCTCGCCAAGCTGGTCGAGCTCATCTCCCAAAGCTCCTCCGCGCTCTGGGGGATGGACTTCCCCTTCGCCCTCCCCATCGAGCTCTCCCCGCCCGGAACAACCTTCGACGACCAGCTCCGCGCCGTCGCCACCTTCACCGGCAACGCCCAACAGTTCGGCAGAGACTGCGTCGCCCGCTGCCAAGTCGCCCTCGGACGCATGCACGTCCGCCGCACCACCGACTCCGAAACCAAAACCCCCTTCGACTGCTACCACTACCGCATCATCCACCAAACCTTCCACGGCATGCGCGACGTTCTCCTCCCCCTCCGCTCCGACCCCTCCACCGCCATCCTCCCCTTCGATCCCCCCGACGCGCTCAGTCAGGCACGCCGACTCGTCGCCGAAGCCTGTCCCAGCTCCACCCTCAAACGCTGGGCCCTCCCCCACACCCTTTACAAGCAGCCCGCCGGCGGCCCCCTCGCCCCCAAACGCCGCGCCACCCGCAAAATCCTCTTCGCCGGCTTACGCCAACACATCGATATCCCCGAAGACCTCCAACGACTCATCTCCCGCAACCCCGGCGGCGACGCAGCCGACGCCGTCATCGCCGCCCTCGGAGCCCTCCACTCCCTCTCCCACTACAACCCCACCTCCATCGCCGCCCACCCCCGATACCCCCGCGAAGGCATGGTCTTCCACTAACCCTCCCCACGCCAACATCCCATTCCCCAAGGGTTGCAGCCCGCCCCAAAACCCCTAGGATTCACCCGCCATGCCAGCACCCACCGACTTCCCCGCCCGAGGCAAAGTCCTCAGCTCAGACGGACAGCACATCGTCTTCGCCCCGTCCAATACCAACTACCAGCTGCAGCTCAAAGGCGCCTATTCCGGGCCCGTCGGCGCTGGCCACGCGCCGGTGTACCTCCTCATCCGCGCCACCGGGCGAAAGCTCCTCACCGTCCCCTCCGGCGGAAACTTCGTCGCCCCGATCTTCGGAACCCCCAAGACGTTCCAAGGTCGCGTGAAATACGCCGACGAAACCCAAGTCGTCATCCACGCAGGCGTGCCAGTGATCGTCAAGTTCCCCGCCAACGAAGACGCACTCGACCTCGCCAACGGCTCGGTCACCGTCGGCCAAATGCTCAACGCCATCGTCTTCCCCGGCGCGTTCTTCGAGCTTGTCGGCGAACCGGCAACGGTCTAGAAACTCCGTAGCCACGCCACCATCTCACTCCGCGTCGCCGCGATCCCCTTATACGCCGCGCTCTCCTCCGACGTCCCCTCGATCCCCTCCGCCAGCTTCCCCCGCTCCAGCGCCGACAGCCTCGTTACATCGTTCAGGTAAGTTCTGATCAGGAAGATCGCCGCTTCGTGTTCTGGCATCCCCAGCACCACCTGCCGCTCCACCCGTACCCACAGTCTCGGCGCTCCCGGGTCCCACACATCCGACGGCGACTCCGGATGATGGTCGAGTCGGTCGTCCGTCCGAACACCCCACACAAACCGCTTGAGGCCCTCCCGCGCGGCGATCATCACCCCCACAAACTCCCGCGCCCGGTCGTTGACGGCTTTGATCCCAGCCACGGGAACGTGCGTCTCGAAAAAACTCCGCCCGATCTTCTCCTCCGGCGACCAGCCATTGGGAAAACAAACGTGAATCGCCGCGTTCCAATCCCGCCCGCCGTCGCCGGGATCGCGACGGATTACAACAATGTCCTCCTGCACGGAACGGGCGATGGCGTCCAGCCCTCCGCCCTCCAAGGCATGCGCCAGTCGCGCATCCCCCTCCGGAAACACGCCCGGCAACTCCGCCTGCAATCGGTCCACCATCCGGCCCACCACAGCCCGCTCCAACTCCGCCGGGAACCGGTTTGTGCGGTGGTGCCGGTTCGAATCCGATGAAAGCAGGCGATTTTTCTCCGCCAGATAGGACGCGTAATCGGTATCGACCTCGAACGCCGGTTCGGCATCGAGCTTCGACAGACCCGCGCTGACGGTGTACCGCCCGGTGAGAAAAGGGACATATCGGCGGGGGGGTGGAAAACTCGCGCTCATGGCTGATCCAGAAGCGTGCGGGTAAACGAGTTGCCCTTCCGCGTCCACACCACCCGCGCTTCCCCCGCCGTGATCCGACTCTGCAGAACCCCCGACCGCAGCGGCGCTAATCTCCGCGCCAGTCGAAACGCATCCGGCAGCGTCGCCGTCGCCGACCCGTCAAACACCCACTTGCCCTCGCCCACCGACCGCCCGGCTTGCACCCCGCGCTCGCTCTCCAGCAACAACTCGTCCACCCCCGCGCTCAACCGCACCGCCCCCGACTCGACCCCGATCACCAGCTCGGCAGGCCCCGGCCCGATCGATCCCGCCAGCACACCGGTCGACCTCGGTAGCCACCGCAATCGCGGAGCCGAACCCTCCAAAACAACCTCTGCCGTCAGATGATCCGTCCCCCGTAACCCCGGCGGCACCAAGAGCCGCGGAAACGCCGCGCCCTCCGCCCCCGCACCCGTCCGGGCAGTCGCCACCACCTTGCCACCCGCTTGATCCACCAGCGACATCGACTCCTGCGCCGTTCCATCTCGAGGCGCAGTCGCCCACACAACGCCGCCGCAAAACATCACACCCACCGCCGCCACCGTCGACCAGTTCCACGGCCAAACATTGTGCGCCCGCCGGACAACGGCTTCCCCCAGCCCAGCCAGCAACCCAAACACAACCAACGCCACCCCGGCCACTTTCCGAGACGACACCGGCTCCTCAAGCACCAGCGGCGGTTCAAGGGCAATCCGTGGCTTGATCTCCCCCACCAACTTCGCAGCCGCCGCCCGGGACGACACGCTCAGTGGCGTCGACAAAACCCCCACCCACCCAAAACCCACTCGACCCCGAACTCCCGTAAACCCCCCAGGTAACTGCAACGCTTCCGCCCCTGGACTTGCCGTCAGCGAAAGGTCGACCACCGCCCCCATCCGGATCGGGCCCACCGCCCCCGGAAAGAGCGACATCAACGCCGCCGGCGCTGCCATTCCCTCAATCGGGGGGCACACCAGCAACCTTCCGCCCGCGCGGACCCACGCCGCGATAACGCTGGCTTGCTGCAAGGACATCCTTTCCAGCGTGTCTCCGGTGAGCACCAGCAGATCGAGGGATTCATACAACTCAGCAAACTCCGGTAGCCTTTCGACGGACACGTACCCGCCCAGAAAATCTCCGGGCATGACCCCGCCGGACCAAACCCCGGAAATCCCCACCAGTCGCGTGGCTGTGATGATGTTCTGCACCTCGGCAGACGGCAGATCCCCCAATCCCACCGACGTCAGAACCTTGCCCGTATCGCCCGAACGCACGACCACCGAATGCGCCTCGACCAAACTCCCCATCTTCACGGGCATGACAAACGTGGTCGCACGTTTCTGTAGCGGAACCGGCGCTCGGTGCACCACCGTGTACCGGGCGTCTTGGTACGCCCAGACTTCCAACGTTCCCTCAGCACTGCTCGTTTCAAACCCCCCGAGCGTGACGTAGACCGGGGTCCATTCCGAGACCCGGTGCAATCCGCCCCAACCGACCTTTACCGACACAGACGGTTCGGCACGGCTTACGCCGCACCAGACCAGCACCAGGCACCAAACCAAGAGTGTACGAAACATGTCCGCATCGTACCTAAACCTCGACGATCCGTTACACTCGCGCCCCACCCATGCGAATCGCCGACACCCACTTGGCAGAGCTTCGGAAGCACGG
>JBBRUM010000117.1:0-9287 GCA_038247815.1 Tepidisphaerales bacterium
CCGCGTGCTGGCGATCTGCGGCGACGCGGGTGGGATGTCCCGCGTGAAGGTCTGCAGCGCCGCGTCCAGCAACAAAAGAGCCTCGTCAAACCGCGACGCCGCCGCCAACGTTCTTCCCAACATGTGCCGGGCGAACGCGGAATCCGAGGGCACTTGCGGACTCCAAAGCAGTTGATTCTCAAGCAGTGCCCGAAAAGCAGGCTCGGCAGCCGCGTACCTGCCCGAGTCGTGCAGGAAACCCCCGACCCACGACAGGTAATTCGAACCGGCCCCGTTCGTTGGCGTAGCGGCAAGACGCAGCAATTGGCGGTATTCCTCGTCGAGCGCGATTGCTTCGGCATCTTTCCCGAGTATGTACAAAACCATCACCAGATCCCTCGTCGATGCCTGGCAGCGCACATGCAACACGGGCAGAGAGTGGAGATACGCCTCTCGCGCTTCGCGAAGGAGTGGTTCGGCTTGGGCCGCCTGCCCCCGCTGTATCAGGCACGCTCCAAGGACTCCGACGGACCGGGCGAGATTCACATGGCCCGGTGGGAGAAGCCGTCGCCGTATGTCGATGGCCGCCGTCAGCTCCGGTTCGGCCTCGGCAAAACGTCCCCGTTCGACGAGAAACTCGCCCAGGCTGGACCGGCTACTGCCCATTGCAAGTGTATTCTCGCCCGGTTTGATCGCAGTTTCCGCGATGGCCTGGCGGTACGTTGCTTCGGCTTCCTCGAACTTCCCCTCACGTTCGAGTCGGGTGGCCACGTTGTGGAGATGCACGCCACCGTCGGAGATGTTGACGTTCGGGGATTTTGCGTTGATCTCATCGATCCGCCGAATCAGGTCGAGCGCCTCGGCCTTTCGACCCTTGCCATCGAGCGCCTCCGCCAGGCAATTCAACGGTCCAACGGTCTTGAGGTTCCCCAATCCGAACACCTCCTCGAAAATCGGCAACGCCTCGCGCGACAACGACTCGGCCTCATCGAACCTCTCGAGCTTGTTGAGCACTTTCGCCAATGCAACCGCCGAACCCGCGACTTCGAGGTGCCTCTTCGGATACGCCGCCCGAACAATCGACAGCGCCTCGCGCGCCAGGGGCTCGGCCTCCCGGAACAATCCCTTCTGCGTCAGGATCCCCACCAGATCCGCCGCCGCCCCACCGACAAAGGGGTGGCCCGCCGGGCGCCGCTCCCGATAAAGCTTCAGCCCCTCGCGCGAAAGCCTCTCCGCGTCGTCCAGCCGGCTCACCGCCATGTATGCCTTCGCCAGCACCTGAATATTTCGCGGAAGTTCCGCCTCCGCAATCTCCTCCGACGATCCGCGGAGCACGCCCACGCCCGCCTCCATCAGCGCGATGGCTTCCTCGTACCTTCCCTGCCACGCCAGGCAGTCCCCGAGGTTCATCATCGCCCGGCCGATCAGCGCGCTCTCGGGTGGAAGGAGTCGGAGGCGAATCTCGAGGCACTCGCGGAAAAGCGGTTCAGCCTCCGCGTTCTTGCCTTGGTCGCTCAGGGTGTTCCCCACGCCGCCAGCCGCCCAGGCAACGTCGAGGTGGTTCGCCGGAAGGTTCGCACGGCGCAGCTTCAACGACTTCCGCAACTCGGCTTCTGCCTCCCCGTACTTACCGAGGCTTCTCAGCGTCATCCCAATCGTGTCACGCACCCCAGACTCCACCAGAGGCTGGCTTCTGAGCCTCCCGGCGTTAAGCTCGCGGATGGCCGATGTCACCGCCTCTAGCACCGTCACCTTATCGCCGAGCAACCGTTCCGGGTCCGCCGCCGTCAGCAGGTCCGCCTGAAACTTGACCACCGCCTCCGACACCGCCCGCTGCCGTGCGGCCTCAGCCGCCTGCGTCCGGGCCTCCGCCTCCCCAGCCAACGCCCTCGCCTCGCTCGCCACCGCCAGGTCCCGCTGCGCCTGCGCTACCCCCCGCGCCCGCGACTGACCCACCAGCCCCACACTCGTACCCACTATCCCCAACAACAACGCAACCGCCAGCGCCGCCGCCGACACCACCGCGCCCCGGTGCCGCCTCACAAACTTCCGCGCCCGATACACACCCGACGGCGGACCCGCAGACACCGGCTCGTCCACCAGATACCTACCCAAATCCGCCGCCAGCGCCGACGCCGACTCGTACCGCCTCGTACGGTCCTTCTCCAAACACCGCATCACAATCCAGTCCAGCTCGCCCCGCACCGCCCCCGGCAAGCTCGACGCCGCCGCCGCACGCGACACCGCAACCGTCCCCAGCGTCTGGCTCGCCGACAACCGCGTGCTCGGCGCCGGAGGCTCGACCTCCCGGATGATCCGTCTCATCTCGTCAAACGCAGCCGACAACAACTCCCGGGCGTCAAACGGTGTGCTCCCCGTCAGCAACTCGTACAACAACACACCCAGCGAATACACGTCGCTACGCGTGTCAATGTCCAAACCCGACAACTGCGCCTGCTCCGGGCTCATGTACGCCGGGGTACCAATCATCTGCCGAAACTCCGTGAACAGCGTCTTGTCCGTCAGCCGCGTCTGCGTCGCCTTGGCGATCCCGAAGTCGATCACCTTCGGCACCGGCTTGTCGTCGTGGACCTCCACCAAGACGTTGTTCGGCTTGAGGTCGCGGTGGATGATCCCCTTCTGGTGGGCGTGCTGCACCGCGGAACACACCTCCCGGAACAGCTCGACGCGTTGCCCGATCGGCAGCTTGTGCTCGTCGCAATACTTCGTGATCGGAACCCCCCGCACCAGCTCCATCACAAAGTACGGACGACCCGTAGCCGTCGACCCCGCATCGAACACCCGCGCGATGTTCGGGTGGTCCATCATCGCCAGCGCCTGACGTTCGGCTTCAAACCGCGCCACCACCTGGCGTGTGTCCATCCCCAGCTTGACGACCTTCAGCGCCACCCGACGCCGGATCGGCCGCTCCTGCTCGGCCATGAACACCACCCCGAACCCGCCCTCCCCGATCTGCTGCAACAACTTGTAGGGACCCACCCACGTCCCCGGCCCCTCCGACAACACCCCCCCGAACCCGGGATCCAGCGTCTCCTCACCCCCCCCACCACTCCCAGCACCCCGCTGGCCTCCCCCCATCAACGCCCCTGTCCGCTCCGCAGCCGCGAGCAACCCCTCCACCTCCGCCTTGAGCCCCGCATCACCCCCGCACTGCCGATCTAAATACCTCGAACGCTCCCCACCCGACAGCTCCAACGCACCCCCAAACACCTCCTTGACTCGATCTGATCCCTTGCCGTCCATCCCACACGCTCCCGTCTGGCGCTAATCCTGAAGGTGTCGCAGCAAAAAGGCTCGGGCGAACGCCCAGTCCCTCTTGACGCTGCGGGGCGAAGTATCGAGCGCCTCAGCCGTTTCCTCGACGCTCAGACCCGCATAGAACCGCAGGCGAACCACCTTGGCTGCGCCAGGATCCTGCCCCTCTAGGCGAGCAATCGCCTCCTCAAGGGCCAAGATCTGCTCGGAATCCGATTCCTCCGCCAAATCCAACACGTCGACCGGCAGGCGTTTGCGGTCGCCACCTCGTTTCGGGCCGTTCCGCGCCCGGGCGTGTTCGATGAGGATTCGCCGCATCGCCTCAGCGGTCGCGTGGAAGAAATGCGCACGGTTCGCCCACGGTGGGTTTGGTTCCCTTGCCAGCCGGGCATATGCCTCATGCACGAGCGCCGTCGCCTGCAGCGTGTGGTCCGACCGCTCGCCATGCATGCGCACCGCCGCCAGTTTCCGCAACTCCTCATAAACCAACGGTAACAACTTCTCAGCCGCTGCCTCCGCCCCCCCCGCCACGTCCCGCATGACGCGCGTAACAGACCTTTGCGCCAACTTCTTGTCATCCGTTGCACGCGAATCGTCATGCCCATCGCCAGAACTAAGTGGCGTCATCCGACCCCCTTGTGACAGAACCTTATTGCGGCAGCAAGGAAAACTTAGAATTTGGAGGTTCTTTGCCGAGCATGTTGGGAGCTTGGGGGTGACAGCGTGTTACCCGTTCCAAGAAGTCGAATTCTTTCGACATCTTGCACGGATGACGTATGTTCATAGCTTCCCAACGCCCCACCGCTACGTTCGGTCGTTCGCCCACATGAACCACGTTACACAAATCATGTCGAAGATCGACGCAGGCGACTCGCAGGCGATTCAACAGCTTCTGCCCCTCGTTTACGACGAACTTCGTAAACTTGCTGCGGCGCGAATCTTCCACGAAAAACCCGGCCAGACCCTCCAAGCCACCGCGCTCGTGCACGAAGCGTATCTCCGACTCGTCGGACCGAACGAAACCGAACGCGGCAGGTGGCACAGTCGCGGCTATTTCTTTGCAGCCGCCGCCGAAGCCATGCGGCGCATCCTTGTCGAGAAAGCCCGCAGTCGCGGTCGTCTCAAACGCGGCGGCGGCCGCCAACGCGTCGAACTCGACGGTATCCAAGCCGACGCCGCACCACCCGTTCTTGACATGCTCGCACTCGATGAGGCGCTCAACAAACTGGCGGTCGAGGCCCCGGAGAAGGCGGAGTTGGTAAAGCTCCGATTCTTTTGCGGCTTGACGATGACCGAAGCCGCCGCAGTATTGGGTGTATCCCAGGCGACGGCGGAGAGACATTGGTCGTTTGCCAAGTCATGGCTGTTCGTGGAGTTGGGGGAGACCGGCGAAAATGTTGAGCTTTCGTGAGGGGTTGCAACGCTGAATGTCGCATTATTCACCGGAGCGAACAGAACTATGCCACAGCGACAAGATCTCGACGCGATGTTCCAAGCCGCACTCGCACTCGACTCGGGGGCGTCGCGAGACGGTTACCTTGACACCGCCTGCGCAGGCGATGCGCCGCTGCGCCAGCGGATGGTAAAAATGATCGCGGCCCACTACGCGGCCGGGAGCTTCCTAGAGCGCCCCGCCGTCACCTGGGGGGCCAACAGTCCCACCTCCGACAGCATCTCTGAATCGCCCGGCACGGTCATCGGACCCTACAAGCTCCTGCAGCAAATCGGCGAGGGGGGCATGGGCGTGGTGTTCATGGCCGAACAGACCCACCCCATCAAACGAGTCGTCGCGCTGAAGATTATCAAGCCGGGGATGGACACCCGCCAAGTCATCGCCCGCTTCGAAGCCGAGCGCCAGGCACTGGCGATGATGGACCACCCCAACGTCGCCAAAGTTCTCGACGCCGGCGCCACCGACACCGGACGACCCTACTTCGTCATGGAACTCGTAAAGGGCATCCCCATCACCCAATACTGCGACGAAAAACGACTCCCCCTCCGCGCACGGCTCGAACTGCTGTTACCCGTCTGCCAAGCCGTACAACACGCCCACCAAAAGGGGCTTATCCACCGCGACATCAAGCCCACCAACGTACTCATCGCCGAGTATGACCTACAAGCCGTTCCCAAAGTGATCGACTTCGGCGTCGCCAAAGCAACCGCACAGCGGCTGACCGAGCTGACCATGTTCACCGAGTTCGGCCAAGTGGTGGGCACGGTCGAGTACATGAGCCCCGAGCAAGCCAAGCTCAACCAACTCGACATCGACACCCGCAGCGACATCTACTCATTGGGCGTGCTGCTGTACGAGCTGCTGACCGGGAGCACCCCGTTCGAGCGGGGAAGACTGCGGTCGGCCGCGTTTGATGAGATGCTGCGGATCATCCGCGAAGAGGACCCCCCGGCACCGAGCACGCGGCTAAGCACTGCCGAGGGTTTGCCGTCGATTGCGGCCAACCGGGGTGTGGACGCGCCCAAGCTCAACGGGCTGGTGCGAGGGGAGCTGGACTGGATCGTGATGAAGGCGCTCGAGAAAGACCGCAACCGGCGGTATGAGACGGCGAACGGGTTGGGGTTGGATTTGCAGCGGTATTTGTCGGGCGAGCCGGTGCTGGCTGCGCCGGTGAGTGCGCAGTACCGGGTTCGGAAGTTTGCAAAGAAAAACCGCACTGTGCTGACGTCGGCGGCAGCGTTGCTGGTGTGTTTGTCGGGGGTTGCGGCGGTGAGCACGTGGCAGGCGGTGCGTGCGGTGCGTGCCGAGCGTCTTGAGGTGAAGGAGAAGGAAGCCGCCGAGCGCAGCGCGGCCGAAACGACCGCCACGCTGGACTTCGTGGAAAAGCGCATCTTCTCGGCTGCCCGACCGGCGGGGCTCGAGGGCGGCTTGGGCCACGAAGTGACTCTGCGGCGGGCCATCGAGGAGTCGCTCCCGTGGGTTGAGAAAAGCTTCAAGGACAAGCCGCTGATCGAGGCGCGGCTGCGGCGGACGCTTGGAGTTTCCTTCGAGGTTCTCGGCGAGCCGCAACGGGCGTTCGAGCAGTACCAGCGGGCGGTTGACCTGAGCGTGGGTGCGCTCGGCCCGGACCATCTCCAAACGATCAAGGTGAAGGGCAACCTCGCCAACACGCATCAGTACCTTGGGCGGCAGCGGGATGCGCTCAAGCTCCGCGAGGAGATCCGCGATTCGCTGGCGGCGAAGGTGGGCCCGGAAGACGAGAACGTCCTGGCGAACATGAACAACATCGCCAACAGCTACGAGATTCTCGGGAAGAGCGCGGAAGGGCTTGGGCTGAGGGAGGAACTGTTTGCACTGCGGCGGAAGATCAATGGGCCGGATCACGCCTACACGCTGATGGCGATGAACAATCTAGCGGCGAGCTACGACGTGCGGGGACGCGAATCCGAGGCATTCAAGCTGCGCGAAACCGTGCTGGCGCGGTGTCGCGCGACAATGGGAGAGAAGCATCCGACGACGCTCGAGGCGATGATTGCGATGGCGACGAGCTTCGACAAAATCGCCCGCTACGACGACGCGCTCCGCCTGCGAGAGCTGGCGCTGAAAGGGCAGCGCGAGGTGCTCGGTGAGGAGCACCCCGACACGCTGGCTACCACGGCAACCGTAGCGCGGAGCTATGGAATGGTAACACGGTATCCGGAGGCGGTGGAACTCGGGAAGCTTGTCACCGCGCGGCTGAGGGCCAAGGTTGGGACGACCACCACGGAAACCGTCGATGCAATCGGCGATCTCGCCAATGCCTATGCACAGGTCGGGGACCAGAAAAACGCGCTGCCGCTGTTCGAGGAAGTCGTAGCGCTGGAGACTCGAAACTCCGGGCCGGATCACGAGCGAACGTTTATGGCATTGGGGAACCTCGCAGTCTGCTACGATTACGCCAGGCGCGACGCCGAGGCGCTCGAGCTCCGCGAAAAAGTCGTGGCCCACTACCGGTCCAAGCCGAACCTTGAAAACCGAATATCCCTGGTCGCCCTTCAGAACCTCGGCGTCAGTTATCGCGCGGTGGGCCGATACGAAGAGGCGGCGAAGGCGATGGAGCAGGTCGTGGCGCGGTTGGGAGTGCTGTACGGCGAAAACGATGGCGACAGGCTCATTGCGATGGCAAGGCTTGCGCAATGCCTCGGCGACCTCAACCGCGAAGGTGAATCGCTCGCGATGTCGGAGGATGCGCTCCGCCGGCAGCGGATGGTGATGGGGAACAACAATTACAACACCATGGTGACGATGTACAACGTGGCGGTGAACTATGCGAAAGCGGGCAGAATAGACGAGGCGCTGGCGCTCTACGAGGAACTGCTACCACTGCACGTCGGCGCCTACGGACCCGATCACGCCCAATCCCTGAACATCATGGGCAATCTCGCCTCCCTCTACAACGCATCTGGACGACGGGACGAGGGCATCAAGCTGCTCACAAACGTCGCGGATCGTTCTCTGTCGCTCAAAGGCGCACGCGATCCCGAGACCCTGAAGATCCAGGAAAACCTTGGAGAAGCGCTCGCCCGGGCCGACCGATTTGAAGAGGCGCTAAAGGTCTATGAGAGACTCATCCCCCTGCAACGGGAAATACTCGGCGACAAGAACATGCAGACCCTCAAGGCGATGCTGATCAGGGGGAACACGCTCTTCGGGTTGGGGCGCCAAGACGAGGCTCTAAAGGCTTGGGAGGAAGCTTACCCGCTACAAAAGGAGGCTTTAGGCGAGGACCACGCGATGACGCTCGCCACCGTCCACAACATCGCCGACGCCTACGGCGGAAACGGCGAGTTTGAAAAATCGATCCCCCTCCGCCAGGACATGCTGCCCCGAGAGATCAAAACGCTCGGCTTGAAGCATGAGTACACGCAAAAGACGCTATTCTTCCTTGCCGTCGATTACGGCGAGGTCGGCGAGTATCAAAAGTCGGCCGAGATGTGGAAGCGGGCGATCGCAATCTACCGCGAACACCGCGGCCCCACCGACGAGATGACCCTCGTGGCGATGAAGAAGCTCGCAGACATCCATGTCGCCCTGGGGCAAAACGCCGAAGCCGAGCGCCTGACGAAGGAGGTCGAATCCCTCCGCGCCGGCGTGCCCATGAAAGTATCCGCCGAGCTCAACGTCGACACCACGCCCACCACTGCGCCAACGACCCGTCCTTAACTCCAGTCGTTTTTAATGGTACAAACTGTTCGGGCAGGGTGAGGGGTTCCGCGATGCAACGTCGCCGGGATGGACGAGCGCTCCCACGGGGCCGAGACGCGTCCTCTCCAACTTCGGGCGGCCGGGCGGGCAAGTGCCGTTTTCGTTCCGGCTGGAACTGTCAACCCCCATCCCCGAACCGGCGGGGTTGATGTCGCTGGAGTCGCCTGTCGCGCCCCCGGGGAGGCGGCGCAGTCACACCTGTTGGAATGGCCAAGCGTTGTATGCAAACGGGTTTGATTGGCTTGCATCGGTTCCACGATCGACCCGCACACCGGGAGCAGAGCGCATCGATCACCGAGTTCGTAACCAATTTCTGGCACGCCCGTCGGAAGGATGTCATCGCGTTCGAGCGAAACCTCGACGAGGTTCGCGTCGACAGCCGCCCATCCGCACACCGAGACTGGAACGGCTTGGAGTTTCCACCCCGCTTCCCGCGGGTGGCGGTCGTGACGATCTGCGGATCCTGACGGCGGCCTCTACATGTCCCCCATTCCGCCGCGGCCCCAGCGCGTTCACCTCTATTGAAGTTAAGGTCAAGTCCGACGGCATCGGGGAACCACACATCACCAAAACCTTCACGGGCCGCTCCCTCGTCCTCATCCCGGACGTCACAGCATCGGACACGCCAACGTCCAACGCCGCCCACTCGCGCTCACTACAAAGGTCATACCCCGGGACCACCGACACCGCCGGTTTTCATCCAAAGATCCAAGCCACTCAACACTGCCCAAATCCCTCATGTGCGCCGCCGGCTTCCCCTTAGACCACCAGCCCAACCCCCCAAAAAGTGAGTCGGCCGCGACTCGAACGCGGGACCCGCGCATTAAAAGTGCGC
>JBBRUM010000118.1:0-9274 GCA_038247815.1 Tepidisphaerales bacterium
GAAAACACCGCCATCGACGAGGGCGGCGAGAACTCCGACGGATCGGGTCGCCGCCGGCGGCGGCGTCGTCGCGGTGGGCGGGGTCGGCGCCGAAACCGGGGTGGAGATGAGCTCGGCGGGGCGGCGAGCGATGGAGCGTCGCCGGAGGGCGCTTCCGCCGACGCAGCGGGCGAATCGTCGGACTTCGACGACGCAGACGACGAAGGTGAACTCGCCGACCGCGAAGACTCCAGCGCGGATCGCGAAGGCGACGACTTCGCCGGGCGCGAGCCCTCGAGGGCGTCAAAAGGGGACACGTCCAACGGCGAGTTCGGCATGGCACCGACTGCCATCGGTGATTCGGAGCCGTCCGGTGAGGCGGGGCGGTCAGGCGACATCGGGTCATCGGCTGAGGGCACCGGCGAGGACGAAGTGGTCGAACGTGCGCCGCGGCGGTCCCGCGCCAAGTCGGCCAAGCCCGCAGCCGACGGCGACAAGGCCGCCCCCAAGGCCCGGCGGGGAGGGGGTAGGTCCAAGAAGGCCGTCGTCGTCGACGCACCCGCACTGGTCGAACCGGTAGAAGTCGATGCGCCGGCTTCGGGAGCGGAAACGCTCCCGGAGGTGGCGGCCGACGCGGACGGTGAGGAAGAAACCTCCCGCCGAGGTTCGCGCGGCAGGCGCGGCCGCGGTGGCCGTGGTCGCGGCGCGGCTGAGCCGGAAGTGGCAGCCGTCCGGGCCGACGTAGCCGTGAAGCGAGTCCCCCCCGTCAAAACCAATGTCCCGGCGGCGACGGTGACGGCGCCCACCAGCCGTGCCCCAGTGCGAACGCCGACGGTCGTCAACGTCCCCAAGCCGGTGGCCCCGGTCGCGGCGTCCACTGCCCGGGTGGTACCGCAGTCGCGGGTGGCTCCGCCAGTTCGCCGGGCTCCGACGCCGGTGAACATCCCCGGCCCGCTGCGCTCGCCGACGAAGGTTTCCGTTCCCCCGCCCCTGCCGTCGAGCGGAGCCAAGCCGTCGTCCTCCGACAAGCACCTCGCCGACGATGAACCCATCGACCCCCAGCCGCTGCGCCGCCCGAAAAGCTACGGCGACCTCGACGCCATCCCCGACGACTTGGACTGACCCGGGATGCCGATCATTCCGCCAATTATTCCAGCGTGTCGCTCAGGACCTTTTCGGTCTGGGCGGCGCGGAATACTTCGAGCTTCTTGGCAAGCTCGGGCATGGTCGTCGCCAACATCGCGGTGGCCAGCAGCGCCGCGTTGATGGCCCCGGGCTTACCGATGGCCAGCGTGCCCACCGGAATCCCCGCCGGCATCTGCACGATGGAAAGCACCGAATCGACCCCCGACAGGGCAGCCGACTGCACCGGCACGCCGAGCACCGGCAACTGCGTGAACGCCGCCGCCATCCCAGGCAAGTGCGCCGCCCCACCCGCCCCCGCGATGATCACCCGCAGCCCCCGCCCCCGCGCCCCCTGCGCGTACGTCCGGAGCAGCTCCGGCGTCCGGTGCGCCGACACGACCTTGCACTCGTGGGCGACGCCGAACTCCCGCAGCGTGTCCGCCGCGTGCCGCATCGTCTCCCAATCGGACTTCGAACCCATGATGATCCCGACGAGCGGGGCGTTCGCGGGGCTTAGGAGGCGTTTGGCGGTGTTGCGGCGGGGGGGGGGCATGTCCACAGTGTAGGAAAAACAAGAAGGCCGCGGGAGTGCCGCGGCCTTCGGGCGCGTTCTTTTGGCGATTACCGAACTACTTCATCTTCCGGATGATCTCGTCGGCGAACTGGCTCGTGCCGGCAGTGCCGCCGAGGTCGTAAGTGCGGACGGCGCCTTCCTTGAGGACGGTTTCCAGCGAGGTGGTGATGCGTTTGGCCGCGGCCGATTCGCCGAGGTGTTCGAGCATCATTACGCCCGAGAGCAGCACCGCCGTCGGGTTAACCTTGTTCTGCCCGGTGTACTTCGGGGCCGAGCCGTGGACGGCTTCGAAGACGGCGCAGTCCTGGCCGTAGTTGGCGCCGGGGGCGAGGCCCAAGCCACCCATCATCCCCGCGCACAGGTCGGAGAGAATGTCGCCGTACAGGTTCTCGGTGACGATCACGTCGTATAGCTTCCACTTTGTCACCAGTTGCATGCACTGGTTGTCGACGATGTTGTCGGTGAACTCGATCTCGGGGTACTCGGCCGCGACTTCGCGGCAGGTCTTGAGGAAGAGCCCGTCGGTGATCTTCATGATGTTGGCTTTGTGGACGCAGGTGACCTTCTTGCGGCCATTCTTGCGGGCGTACTCCATTGCGGCGCGGGCGATGCGCTGGGTGCCTTTGACGGTGATGAACTTCTTCGCCAGGGTCATCGTTGGGGTGACGTAGTACTCGATCTGGGCGTAGAGGTCTTCGGTGTTCTCGCGGAAGATCACCAGATCCAGCCCGTCAAACGGGGTCTTGACGCCGGGGAGCGTTTTGATCGGACGCACGCAGGCGTATAGGTCGAGCTTCTTGCGGAGTGTGACGTTGGCCGAGACCGAGCCCTTGCCGATGGGGGTGCCCATGGGGCCTTTGAGGGCGACTTTGATCTTGCGGATGACTTCGATGGTTTCGTCTGGAACGATCGGCTTGCCCGCGTTGACGGCGCCTTCGCCGGCCACGGCGTCGATCCAGTCGATTTTGACGCCGGACTCGTTGATGATGCGGAAGACGGCGGCGCAGATTTCGGGGCCGGTTCCGTCCCCGCGGATGATGACGGCTTGGTGGGACATGTCAGTACCTTGAGTTGAAAGTTGTGGTGATGGGGGGTTGGACAAACGCCTTGCGGCGGCGGTCGAACTAGTACGGCTGGGAGAACCCGCGCGAGCCGTCCGGTAGCAGCCAAAGGACCTGAACGCGGGTCCAGAAGTGGCCTTGACTGATGATCGTCTGTAGCAGCGCGTCGAGGTCCTTGTGCTGGTGCGGCAGGGGCTGGTCGCCTTCCGACGTGTACCGGCAGCGCCATTCATCGGCGAGGTAGTCCAGTCGGGCAACGCCCGCCGGCCACACCTTCGTGCCTCGGTTGCTGATCAACTCAAGCTTAAGGGGACCCACCGTCTTTGGAAGGTCCGGGGTGACTTCATTGGGTGAGTAAACGAACACATCGCATCCGACGAGTTTCATCGACGCAGTCTCCTTTTGCGACCCGGAATCGCGAGGACCAAGCCCTTGGTTTCGTGTTCCCCCGAACAACGTCCGAAACCCGGTCACCGGCATCGACCGGTGGGCGACTCCGGCGCGGGTCCGGTGTCGACCCCCGCCAGCCTCTACCGGCGGGGTCGCCCATGCTATACCCCCACCGCCCATTGTCGACCCCCCCCCAACGCACACAACCGCCCCGCCAACTCGTGCTGCCCGCTTGGGGCGTAACCGGCGCTACAGTCCGGCGTGCAACCGTCCCACCCCGTGATCCTCTTCGATGGCCACTGTCTGTTGTGCTCCCGGTCCGTCCGCCGGATCCACCAGCGCGACCGGGCGAATGTGTTCAAGTTCGCCGCCCAGCAGTCCCCCGAATCCGCCGCGGTGCTCGCCGGCCGGCAGATTCCACCCGACCTCGACTCGCTCATCGTCGTCGATGGAGACCTCATCCTGACGCACTCGGACGCGGTCCTGCGGATCGGCAGGGAGATGGGGTTTCCGTACTCGTGGGCGGCCGTGTTTCGGGTGCTGCCCCGGGCGTTCCGTGACGTGGTTTACCGGTTCGTCGCCCGCCACAGGTATCGCATCTGGGGCAGGTCCGAAGCCTGCTTCATGCCCGAGGAAGGCCTCCGCGAGCGATTTGTGATCTAGGTCGGCCTACGACGGGCCGGGCCTATGACCTCGGGTCGTCCAGCGGGTGCTCCTCGTCGTCAAACATTCCCGACTCGCGACGCTTGATCTCGTTGAGAATGTCGACGTAATCGGCGTCGTCCATTTCGAACCACTCGGGCACGTTGCCCGCCGGGAACCCGCGCCAGTCCGAGAGCACTTCGCAGACCTTGCCCTTGAGTTCCGGGTCGAGGATGTGGAGCACGCGGATCAAGGTTTACTTCCCGCCCCGGTTGGGCGACGGGCGGGTCGCCGGGAGCGAGCCGCGGAGGACTTCGGCGAGGGCACGCAGCTTTTTCGCGTGCTCGGCGAGGGCGTCGGCGTTGCCGGTGTCTTGGCCGTCCTTGGGGTCGGCGTTGTGGGCGTCGCGCTGGTAGTCCATGAGTTCTTCGCGTATCGAGCGGAGTTTGTCGAGGTCTCGGGCGGACTGTTCGCGATCGGGACCGGCTGGGAGTTTGTCGAGTTCGCCCTCGGAGTCGCGGATCCCTTTTTCGACTTCGTCGAGGATGGACTTGAGCTGGGCGCGGGCGGTGGTGATTTCGGCGGTCGCGTCGTCCACCGGCGTGACGACGACCGCCGGCTGGGTGGCGGCGGGATAGACGCCGGCGAGGAGGTCGGGGATGAGCCCTTCGACGACTTCAACGGGCAGCGCGTAGGTTTCAACCCGGCCGGCGCGGGCGATGTTGATCCCGATCACCTTTCCGTCAAGGTCGACCATCGGTCCGCCCTGTTGCCACCGCTGCAGCACCGTGTCGTGCTGGAGGATGGCGGGGAAGTCGGTTCGGCGGTTGGAGAGCTCCGAACCCATGTTGTTCTGACTTCGGGCCCGCTCGGACTGTTCCAGCGGCCGCTGCACGAGTGTCGCTCGGAAGACAAGCTCCTCCTCCCCGCGTCGCACGGTGACCGACACCTCCGTCCCAGCCGACTGGAGCTGCAGAAACCCCGAGAGATCCTCGCGCTCGGCGAACTTCTGGTCGTTGATGGCGATGATGATGTCGCCGATCTGAATGCCCGCCTTCTGCGCCGGCTTGCCCGGTTCGAGGCCCATCACGCGAATCCCCTCCTCCGCCTGCAGAAGCGACACGCCGAGAAATCCGCCCGTGGTGGGCCGGCGTCCGACGGAGATCACGCCCACGCCCAGAGGTTGGCGGTCCGCGCCGACGGTGACGACCATCTGACCCACGCGGATCGACGTCGGATCCGCCCATTCGACCGGGGCGAGGTTGGCCGTTTCGACCTTGATCAGCGCCAAGTCGTGCGCCTCGGCGATTCCGATGATCTTCGCCGCCAACGTCGCCTTGGCCCCCTCCAGGCGGACCAGAAAGTTCCCCTTGTTCAGCTCCGACGCCTTGGTGACCATGTATCCATCGGCGCGGACCACGGTCGCGTATCCCGCGTCCTTGCCATCGACGACGATGACGCCCACCGACCGGCGGACGCGCTCCGAAATCGGGGTGAGGGTTTTCAGGACGGCTGAGGCGCGTTTGGACTGTTCGTTGTTGGGGAGGAAATTTTGCTGGCGGCGGTTGTTGCGGGTGGGTCGGGTGGCCGGTGGATCGGCCGATGGGTTCGGCTGCTCCGGCGCCTGCGCCTCCGGCGGCGGAGGAGCCGGTTCCATTGGCATGCCTTGGGCCCATACCCATCCCTCTGGCGCCATCAGGCAAGCCAGAAGTCCCATGATCAGCATCGAACGAATCGGTCGGGGGAGTTTCATGCGTGTGAGTTTCTACGATTGAAAGTCGGTCGGTCGGTCGGTCGGTCGGTCGGTCGGTCGGTCACGGGCGCGGGGGCGTGGGGTTTGGGCCGGGCTGCGGAGTCCGAGCGTTCGGCGGGCGAGCGAGGCGGACCTTCAGCGTCTGGTTTTCTGCGCCCTCCCGCACCACCTCGACCGACACCACCTGCCCCGCTGCGCGGCGTTGCAGCACCATGATGACGTCGGCTTGGGTCTTCATCTCACGCCCGTCAATCTTGACAATCGTGTCTCCCGCCCTCAGTCCAGCTTTCTCAGCCGGGCTGCCCTCCACCACAGACCGAAGCTTCAAACCCCCCTCCGAGTTCTCCCACTGCACGCCCATGTACGGCAGGCGAATCTCGGGCATCCTTGGCCCGAGGAAGCCCCACGCCTCGCCCTTGGAGATTCGGTCCCAATCCTTCACGAACTGGTCCACCGGAACGTGCATGTTGACGGTCACCAGCTGCGAAATCCGCGAGTGAATCCCCACCACGCGCCCGTTGAGGTCATACAGCGGCCCCCCCGAGTCGCCGCCCACGAGCGTGTTGTCCGTCGTCAGTGTCTGCACATCGGCAGCCGTCAACCTCCCCAACCGAACCACCGGCGAACGCCCCACCCGATACCCGCCGGGGTGCCCAATGGCGATCAGCCATTGTCCCCTGACCAAATCCTCCGAAGTTCCCATCTCGGCGTACGGCCAAGGCCCAGGCCCGAGCAACCTCACCAGCCCGGAGTCCACCGAGCGATTGCCGCCCATTGTGATCCCCCTCGCCCGACGCCCGTCACTGAAAATCACCGTCACCGGTCTCCCCGGCTGATCGATCACGTGACCAGCCGTCAGGATCCACCCCTCCGGCGAAATGATCACCCCACTCCCCGACGACGCCCCAATCTGCAACCCGACCGTGGCCGGGATCACCCGCTTGGAAGTCTCCTCCACCTGCCGCTCGAGGGACCGGAGCTCGTCGATCGTGCTCACCGACCCGTAGGGTAACGCCGGTTCACCCGCGACGGGGGTTTTCGGAAAGATGGGGGGCTTGGGTATTTCCGGCAACGACTCGATGGATGGAACCGTGGTTGCCCCAACGACCCTTGGCAGGGTTGTGGGTGCGGGCGGCACCGGACTGACAAGTGGCGGGGCCTCTCCGTCCTTGCCCGGAACTTCCTCTCCTGGGGTCTTCTCTTCCGGGACCGCCGGCGCATCCGATGCAGGTGGTGCAACCTTGGGCGGACTGGCGGGCGAGGCTGTGGCTGGCGGCTGCACGCTCGTTGCAGGGCCAACGGGTGTGACTTGCGTCGCACTCGCCACACCCACTGCGCCCAGCGCTACGCTCAAAACGGCAATCGCAAGCCTTCGCGTCATCGCAATTCCTCGTCAAGCCCAGCCAGTCACATGTCCCCGGGGTAGAGGGCATCGCAACAAGCGGGACGGCGGATCAATACTACCCCAAGTTTGGAGAGTAGCGCACCTCGCCTTTAAACTTCCGTGACCGAACCATGGCGTTGGTTGAGGCGGTTCACCCGCGGAAAGTGAAACGGTCAAAACATTCATCGCAGCAGGGCGGGTTCGATCCGCGCCTGAACAATCTACGTCGGTACTAACTGTACCGTGCCATCGCGTCCCCGTACTACGCGGACCGAGGTCATTGCGTTCGGGTTGCCGAGACAGTGGGCTAGGATCGACCGGGAGGGTGAGTGCATTGGATTGTTGCGTTTTCCTCGAGGTCTCCAAATGAACGTTGAAGCTAGCATCCCCGGATACGAGATCCGCGAGGGGGTCGATGCGGTCGACTTCGAACGGACCACCGCACTTCTGGCGACGACCTACTGGAGCCCCGGAATCTCCAGAGACCGCGTCGAGCGGGCTGCCAGGGGTTCAGCGCTGGTCTTGTCGGTGCATCACCGCGTGGACGGGCAAGTTGGCTACGCGCGTTTGGTGGGGGATAAGACGACATTCGGCTGGATCGCGGACGTTTTTGTGAAAGAGGGCCACCGGGGCAAGGGGATCGCCCGGGCGATGGTGCGGTACTTCCTGTCCCACCCGGAACACCAAACCCTCCGCCGGTTCATCCTGGCCACCCGCGGTGCCCAGCCGGTCTATGCCGGTATCGGATTCGTGCAATTGCCGCACGCCGAGCGCTGGATGGCGTTCATGCCCGGCGAGCACCGGGTCGATGATGCTGTGGCGAGATAGTGGTGTGTTGGGGATTTCCGACGGGCCGGTGGCTGACGCCTGTGGGAGGCTAGGAATCAAGATGTTTGAGATGGACTACATGATTCCGGCGATGATTTTCTCCATGTTTGGCATGGGGCTGGTGATCTACGCGAAGAAGCAGGTGGACCTCGTCGCCGCCGCCGCGGGGGTCACGCTGATGGCGATCCCGTGCGTGGTGTTTACGCCGTGGGTGTTGTGGGTGCTGGGGGCGGTGACGGTCGCCGCGTGGGTTTACCTGCGGCGATTGGCTGAGGGGTGAGCGGGGGATCGGGGGACGCTCACCTGCCGGTGACGAATTCGTGGGCCCATTCGAGCATGTCGTCGACGGATTCGAGCTGCTCTGAGACGGCGACATAGACGGCGGGGAGGTCGGCTTCGCCGGGTTTAAGGGGCCACTTGACGACGCCCTCGTCGGAGACGGCGCCCTCGTCGTCGGAGATGTCGCGGAGGGCGACCTTCACGATGTCCGAGAGCTGGAACTCCTTGGATACGCGGCGGCGAACGACGGCTTGGGCGTCGGTTTCGGTCGGAGCACGGACGACCACGACCAGCCCGGGCCGCTTCTCCTCCGAGGCGTCGCACGACTCGTGCTCGACGAGGTCCTCGCCGTTAAACCACTCCATCACGCGCTCGGTGGGATCAAGAATCACCAAGCCGACGAACAGGCGACCGTCTTCCATGTTCATGTGCCATGGTAGAAGTCCCGATGCGCGGCGGCGAGTGCTGCCATCAGGGGTCGCCAGCGATCAGGCCGCGAACTGCGCCTTCGCGTCTGGCTTGTTGAGTACGACAATCGTGAAAACGCCGAGAATCGTGCCGAGGGGCATGAAAATGCACTCGACGCAGGCGATCGCGAAGCAGAACGTGTAGCTTCTTCGGTTTTGAAGCTTGTAGCCGGCGACGAGCATGGCGATGGAAATCGCGTACCCGAAAACCATGAAGCAAATGCCCGCGCCGATGAAGATCCAGCCGAACTCTTTTGGCATGGGCGGAGCGCCCCCGGCGGGCTGGGGGAACGAGCCGGACAGCAACATCGCACCCAATGCAATGTGCATCAACGGTAACGTCGAGAACAGCAGCGAAATCCCGCCGACGATGTAATGAAAGATCGCGAGCAGGCGGAGGTGCTCGCTTGAGGGCGTCGAGGTGGGGATGGCGTAGGGGACGTAGCGAGGGTCCGGTGGCGGCGGGAAAGATGGCGGCGGGAAAGATGGCGGCGGCTGCGACATGGACGCCGAGTGTATCACACCCGTTCGCCCGAACCGTCGGCGGCGACGCCTCCGGAGCTACAGGCCGTACTCCCGCCAGCGGCGGTCGAGCAGCGCCTGGACCTCGGGCGGGTAGCCAAGCGGCTTGGGGTACTTCCGCACACCGTAGCCAAGGGATTCCTGCGGGAGCTTTCGCGTCGCGTCGAACCCGAGCTTGCTGCCGACGCCGAGCTCCGGGGCGGCGTGGTCGAGGATGTCGACGGGGCCGCGAACGATCTCTGTGTCTCGGGCGGGGTCGCAGTGGGCGTA
>JBBRUM010000119.1:0-9205 GCA_038247815.1 Tepidisphaerales bacterium
AGGGAATCGTCGTGAATTGGATCAGCAGGGGCCACACCGCCAGGAGCGCCCCTCCGCATGTCGCGACCGCGGCGGGGTATCTGCGTGAGGCGATTACCATGAATAGCGCGACACTCGCCGTACCGAGCAGTACATGGATCGCGGCGATCATGAACAAGTGGTCGCCAAAAATCCGGAACACGGCGGCGTACAAGGCGCTTGGCCCCGGTGGCCAGAATGCCGTGAGCACACCGGGCCCCCAGCCGAACCCGTCTCCCGCCACGATGTCCCTTGCAAATCGTACGTAAGCGGATGGGTCGGAGTTTGTCGGCACGACCGGGACGATGAACGCGAACACTGTCCGCAGGATCAACGCGACGCCGGTTACCGCAAGGATGCGGGTTCTCACTGACTGTTCCTGACTACCCATGCTCTGCCCTTTGGCGCGACGGCGACGCTCACCGCCCCGGGCAAGTTGCTATAGTCGATTCACTCACACTCAACGACCGAATTCAAGCAATCAAGATGGCGAGGGTATTTCAATGGCTCTTTCTTGTCGACAACTCGGGCGGACCGGCTGCAAGGTTTCACCGCTTTGTCTTGGGACGATGAACTTCGGTCCGCAGGCGACCGAGCCGGATTCGTACGCGATCATGGACAAGGCGCTGGAGGTGGGGGTGCAGTTTTGGGATACAGCCGACGTGTACGGGTGGAAGCGGGGGCTGGGGGTGACGGAGGAGATCATCGGGCGGTACTTCGCCCAGGGCGGGGGGCGCAGGGAGACGGTGGTGCTGGCGACGAAGGTCTTCGGCGACATGGACCCCGACGGCAAGCCGGATGCGAACCTTTCACGGGGTCTGAGCGCCCGGAAGATCATCGCCTGCTGCGAGGCGTCGCTGCGGCGGATGAAGACGACGTGGATCGACCTTTATCAGATGCACCACATCGACCGGTCCGTGCCGGTGGAGGAGCTGCTGCAGGCGTTTGAGACGCTGATTCGGCAGGGGAAGGTGATCTATGTGGGGTCGAGCAATTTTGCCGGCTGGGACATTGCGACATTCAACTCTGTCGCCAAGGCGAATCACTCGCTGGGCTTGGTGTGCGAGCAGAGCATCTACCACCTGGACAACCGGATGGTGGAGCTTGAGGTGGTGCCATCTTGCCGGCACTACGGGCTGGGGCTGATCCCGTGGTCGCCACTGGGGGGAGGGCTGCTGGGCGGCGCGCTTGCCAAGCGGAAGGAAGGTCGTCGCAGCGGCGAGGGGTTCGAAAAGCGCGTCGAGGAAAGGCGGCCGAAGTTGGAGAAGTGGGAAGCCCTGTGCAAGGAACTCGGCGAAGACCCGGCGAACGTCGCGCTGGCGTGGCTTTTGCACAACCCCGTGGTGACGGCTCCGATCATCGGCCCGCGAACGCTGGAGCAGTTGACCGGCTGCCTGCGGGCAACGGAGATCAAGCTGTCAGCCGAGGTGCTGAAAAAGCTCGACGAAATCTTCCCGGGCCCTGGGGGAGAAGCGCCGAAGGCCTACGCGTGGTAAGGTGGGGCGACCCGAATTCTTCGCGAGATTTTCCGTTCTTGTCTTGACGTTGCTCCCCCCGGGAGGGGTATTTTCGTTTGATTTACACAAGGTGACCATGATCGGGAGTATTCTGAGATTTCGACTCTGTGTGCTGGTTGGGAGCGTGCTTCTGGCGGGTGGCGTCGTCTTTGGGGCATAGTCCGGAGGAGGCGAAGACAGAGGTTCCAGCTACAACTGCGTGACTAGGGGCACTTACACGTGCGTGGGTGCGATAGCGAAGGGATGCGGGGCTTTTTGTGAATGTTCAGTGGGTGCGTGCGCAGGGGGTGTGGTCACAAAGTTCGACTGCGTCCTTGCTCCGAACGGTGCGATGCAGACCTGTTATGTTCCCTCGGTACCCTGCGCGGGTACTCACACTGTGGATGCCTGCGTGTGGGCATTCTTGACAGGTCCGTGCTCTGCCTGTCCGGGAGCAACGGTCTTAAACTGCCCGGGCAACTATCCCGGGACATGTCTACCGAAAACAGCCGATTCAGCGCAGTCTTGCACAGAGTCATGGACTCGTGTTGCTGGGATGACGGTCGGAGCGACGGCTTTCGATCACGGAAGGGTTCCCAATGAAGTTACGGCAAGTTCTGATGTTGTTGCTTGGTTTTATCTTCGCTTGGACAAGACCAGCTACTGCCGAGTCAACCCCCCCCCGCTTGGCGCGACCCGTCGGTGGGCGAGATTGAGGGTCTTCTCTCTAAGTGGAGGTCGAGCAGAGAAGGGTTTGAACGAGTCGAGGCGGTCTATACTCTAAAGCAGACCGGAGATCCTGAATCTGCGGCTCAACAGACGAGCATGGTGCCCATTTTGTCGCGTAAGGTCATTGTGGATCTTGGTACTGGGCGGTATGTCCTGAGGGAGGATGCGACAACACAACAGCGCCAGTTTAACCTAACGGTGTCGTCCTTTGATGGACGATTGAGTGCATTTCTAGTGCCGCATTCCAAGTCAGGCACGATTTCGGGCGAATCTAAAGCTTCGCGGTCATTGGCGGCTTTACTTCCGTTTCTTGCACTCTCGATGTCGTTGCCACCGGAGGAGGGCGGAAGTGGCATAGATGATGGAAGTTTGTCGAGCCTCCTTTCGGGAGCGACGTCGGGGAAGATTGAAATTACAGAGCAGCAGGTCGACGGGCGATCCCTCATTCGTTTTAGGGGACCGAAGGTGGGGCCCACCATGATCGAAGTGGACATTAATGGAGATCGAGGCTTCCAAGTTGTGCGCACCGCCCACTTCAATCCTCAGATCAACGCATTGAAATCATCAAGCGCGGCGAGAGAGACCTTCGTCAGTGATTTTTTAGAGGTAACGAATCATCACGGTTTAAGCTTTTGGATACCGACAGAGGTCACGTCGGTCACCCGGTCACTGAAGGGTACTGAGATTCGCCAAGTGATAACAGTGGACAAGTCTACCGTGGTGATCAATGGGGCCGAGCCCGAATTCGGATGGTCGGTACCGTTTCCGCCGGGGACTCAAGTATTAGATTCTGTATCAGGTAAGTCGTTCAGGACAGGCGAAAGTGATTCAGGCGCGGACGCCGGAGCGGCATGGGTTTTACCGATTGCCGCATCGGAGGTTCGTTCGTTTCTGGAGGGCAATACGCAGGAAGGGGCGGCATCGGGCTCCAGGTCTGAGCCGGTGAGTGCGCTGGTGAACTCGTCGTTTCGTTGGGCTCAGATTGCTGCCGGTGGCTTTGTGATTACAGCGATGGCTGTGCTGGTTTGGCGAATGCTTAAATCTCCGAAGGTGCTTCCATGACGGCCAATTCCTGTAAGCTCTTGATGGTGTCATTGGTGGCTGGAATTGCAGTGTCGGTGTGGTCTCTGAGGGGACATCCATCGACCCAAAGCGTTGATGGGCAGGGTCTGATTCGGATAGTCGATTTTCCGAATGATCTACGTTTGATTGATGGTGAAGTTGTAAACCTGAGAGCTCGAGTGCTCAACACCGCGGGTGCCACGGTTGAAATACTGATTGGGCAGGTGGGCTGTAGTTGTACTGAAGTTGCGTTGGGTAGAAGTGCATTGGGGGTGGGGGAGGAGACTGAGATACAGGCGACGGTTGATAGTCGGACGGTGGCCGACTCGATTGAATCGCGGGTGCCGATTCACGTATCGGTGGTTAGGGACAGGGGCCGTCGCGGCACGTTGGTCCTGCCGGTCTATGGCCGAGTTGACCGAACTCTCGGGTTTCCAGTGAGTTTTATGGATCTCGGAACTGTAAATGCCGGTGAGGGCAAGTCTGTTGTTACAGACTTTGGGTTGAGGTTGCCTGTGGGATGGGCGATTATCAGGAGCACGGTGTCTGATTCGCTCGGGGGCATTTCACGATTTGAGAAGTCCGGTGAACCCGAGGCAGCGGGCAAGGAAGTTCTGCGGACAGTAGTGGATGTTGGATCGGCATCGGTATCGGATTCAAACGATGTTGTCGTGATCGTGGAGTCTGTGCTTGCTGACCAAAGGGGCAATGAACGGCGAGTGGGCGCGATGGCCAAGGGAGAGTTGGTTGGCGGTTGGTTCGTGACGCCAACATCGATTCTACTGACATCCAAGTCGTTATCGGCAACGGTCGTGGTTGGCACTCCGTCGGGTGAATCGACGATCCTAAGTGCTTCGACTACTGATCCCGCTCATTTTGAAGTGCGAGTGGGCGAAGGGGGCGTGGTAAGTTCGGTAACTGTGAGTCAAAGACAAGGTGATTATGGGGGTCGTTTGACGTCATCGCTTGTTTTGAAGATCAAGGATGAATCATCCCAGGAAGTACGGACTCTTTCGGTCCCCATTTTGGTACCATGAGCCTTGGATGCAGTTGAAAGGTGGGTGCTGAGTTGTTGTTACGGTGGGTTCGAATCCTGTGCCGATGGCTGGTGGGTATTACTTTCCTTTGGGCAGGTGTGTCCAAGGTAGTGAGTCGGGGCGTCGGATTGATCGACGTAGTGATTTGCCACCGGATTCCGTCGGCTGTTCACGGGCCGTCGGTCGGCGCTATGATTCTCACCGAAGTCGGTCTTGGTGGGTTGATCTTGTCGGGGTCATGGGCTCGCACGATGTTGCGGGTGGCGATGGTGCTGCTGGCGGGGTTTACGTTGGAGTTGCTGTACTTGGCGACGTCAGCTCATGCGCCGACGTGCGGGTGTATCGAGTTGTGGATAAAGTTCGAGTCGGCGCAGCTGTCCAATTGGCTATCTGTGGGGCGGAATTTGGTGCTCATGTGTTTAGCTTCGGCGGGACTCGGGAGGACGTTTCAACTCTTGGGTTTCCCGCGACGTCACTCGCTGAACGGTTAAACGGGCAATTATTGTGGTACAATCCCGTCGGTGCGTGTCTTGATGGTGATTCCGGTGTTGGATCCTGCGACGGGGGGGCCGCCGGGGATTGCTGTTGCGCAGGCGGTGGGGTTGGGGCGGTTGGGGGTGGATGTGGAGATTGCGGCGTATGACGGCTGCCGGCGAGACACGGCGGCTGGGGAGCGGGTGGGGGAGATGGTGGATGCGGCGTTGTCGCAGGCTGGGGGTCAGGCGGGGGGGGCGGCGGGGGGAGCCGGTGCGGGGCGGGTGGGTCTCGTGGTTCGGTCGTTGGGGGAGTTGTCGCGGTGGGAGGCGATGTGGTGTGGGGGGGCTAAGCGGGTGTTGCGGAACTTGATTCCGAAGGTGGACCTCGTTCATTTGCACGGGGTGTGGGATCCGGTGCTGATGTGGGCGGGGCGGGAGGCTCGGCGGGCGGGGGGCGGGCGGGGGGAGACGGGGGGGGGCGGGGGTGCCGTATGTGGTTTCGACGCACGGGATGCTCGAGCCGTGGGCGTTGCGGCGGAGGTGGAAGAAGGAGCTGTTTTGGCGGGCGGGGTGGGGGCGGATGTTGCGCGGGGCGGCTGGGGTGCATGACCACAAGGAGGGTCCGCTGACGGTGCTCGGGCGGGAGGTGGGGGTTCCGGTGTGGGAGATTCCCAACGGGGTGTGGCCGGAGGGGGGTGTGGCCGGAGGGTGTTCGGACTGGCGGACGGCTGCTCGGGCGGCGACGGCGGGGGCGTGGGAGAAGTTGTGCGGGCGTTTTCCGATCTTGCGGGGCAAGCGGGTGGTGCTCTTTCTCGGGCGGCTAGCCGAGCAGAAAGCGCCGGAGGTTCTGGTGGAGGGGTTCGGGCGGGTCGCCGTAGCGCTTGGCGGAGACGTGGTGCTCCTGGTCGCCGGGCCGGACTACGGCGAGCAAGCCAAGGTGCGGCGGGCGATGGAGGGGCAAACGTGGGCCGGGCGGGTGGTGCTGGCGGGGGGGGTGTTTGGGGAGGAGAAAGCGGCTGCGCTGGCGTGGTCGGAGGTGTTTGCCCTGCCGAGTCGGCACGAAGGGTTCAGCGTGGCCGTGCTGGAGGCGATGCGTGCGGGGCTGGCGTGCGTGATTTCGCCGGCATGTCATTTCGCGCGGGCGGGCGAGGTCGGGGCAGCCGAAGTCGTGGACAGCGAAGCCGCCGCGGTCGGCGCGGCGCTGTCGCGGGTGTTGTCGGTGCCCGGGCGGGCGACCGAAATGGGAGACCGCGGGCGGGAACTTGTCGAGCGGGAGTATTCGTGGGAGGCGGTGGCGCGACGACTCAAGGGGATGTACGAAACCGTCGCGGGCAAAGCCGGCGAGCGGGCGCGGTACATCAGCGCAACTTCAGAAGCGGCGGTGCGGCGTTGAGCAAACTTCGGATCCTGCACCTCACCGCCGGCAGTGACGCGGGCGGACTCTCGCGGTACATCTTCGACCTCTCCAGCGCAATGATCTCGCGCGGCCATGAAGTCACCGTCGCCGGGGAAAAGGGCGCGTGGCACTGGCTGTTCGAGAAACCCCAGCCGGGGCGGGCGATGGTCCCGTGGATCGAACTGCCGCTGAAGGGCGGGCCGGTGTCGCTGGCCGGCTGCGTGCGCCGACTCCAGCGGTGGATCGCCGATGCCGGCGGGGTGGACGTGATCCACTGCCACTACCGCAAGCCGACGCTCGTCTCCCGCGCACTGCAGATGCTCGGCGTGCGGTCGCGAACGGGCGGGCGGATCCCCGTGCTGTACACATTGCACCTCTCGGAGCTGGACCTCTCGTGGGGCCGCCGATGGGTGAGCGACTTCGGCGACCACACGCACGTGGCCTCCACCGAGGGGCGGGATTGGATGGTCGAGGTCGCGGGAATAGCGCCGGTTCGCGTGTCGGTCGTGCCACACGGCGTGCAACCGGACAAGTGGCCGGTGACGACACCCAGTCAGCGGGTCGAGGCCCGGCGCGAACTCGGGGTGGACCCCGGCGACCGGGTGGGGGTATACGTCGGGCGACTCGACCAGAGGCACCCGAAGAATTGCCCATGGTTGTTGGATTTGGCGGCTGCTTGGGGCGAGAGGCGGCAGGGGCTGAAGTTGCTGCTGGCCGGTGAGGGCCCGGACTTCGGCGAGTTGCAGTCGCGGATCGACCGCGAGGGGCTAAGTCGTCGCGTGCACCTTCTCGGCCACCGCGAACCGTTGTCGGTGTACCGGGCTGCCGACCTGCTCCTGTTGCCCAGTGGCCGCGAGGGTTTCTCGCTCGTGTGCGCCGAGGCGATGTGCACCGGTTTGCCGATTCTGCGTACCCGCACAGCCGGCACGGCTGAAACGGTCGTCGAGGGCATCACAGGCCGCAGCGTCGACATCGATCGACAAGCCTTCATCCGCGCCGCTTTGGAAATGCTCGGCGACCCCGCCCTCCTCGAATCCATGCGCCCCGCCGCCGCCGCCCACGTCCGCCAACACCTCCCCTTCACCCACCAACTTGACCAAACCCAAACCCTCTACCAACACCTCACCACCGGTAAAGTTCTACCCTAAACCGCCCGGCGTGCGTCAACTTGCCGTCCCAAACTTCACTCTGTCACTCTGTCACTTTGTCCCTCTCTTCCCTCCCCTACAATCCCCCCCCATGACCCCCATCAACGGCACGGCCCTCTCTGACGCCATTCGCAAAGACATCGCGCGTAGGGTCAAGGAGCTCGAGTATCAGCGGAAAAAGGTGCGCCTTACCGCGCTGATGGTTGGCGCTTCGCCCGCCGGCGAGCTCTACGCACAGCGGCAAGCCGACGCCTGCAAAGCCGTTGGCATTGAGTACACGCTCATCACGCTCTCCGGCCAGTCGTCCAACGATTCGGTCATGACGATTCTCGGCGCGCTCAACCGCGACCCGCAGGTGTCTGGGATCATGCTGCACCTGCCCGTGCCCGAGCACCTCGACGCGCCTCGGCTTCAATATGCCATCGACCCCATCAAGGACGTCGAGGGGGTCAACCCGGCGAACATCGGGTATGTGGTATACGGCAGGCCGCTGGTGGCCCCGTGCACGGCGCTGGCCGCGCTGGAGCTGATCAAGTCGACCGGGGTGAACCTCGAGGGGGCCAACGCGACCGTCGTCGGGGCGTCTGAAATCGCCGGCAAGCCGATCTCGCTCCTTCTCACCCAACACAACGCCACCGTCACCCTCTGCCACAAGTACACCCGCGACCTCCCCGCCCACACCCGCAACGCCGACATCCTCATCGTCTCCGTCGGCAAGGCGAACCTCATCACAGCCGACTACGTCAAACCCGGCGCGGTCGTGATCGACGTGGGCATCAACCGCGTCACCCTCCCCGACGGAACAAAAAAGACCACCGGCGATGTCGACTTCGAGTCGGTCTCGAAGGTCGCCGGATACCTGACGCCCGTGCCCGGGGGTGTCGGACCGATGACAGTGGCGATGTTGCTGCGGAATACGCTGCACTGTGCGGAACTCATCGCGAAGCAGGGAAACTGAGCCTTACTCCCGCTCGTACAGCAGCCATGCCCAACCGCTCGGGCCGTACTGGCGATAGCGCTCGCGGAGCACATAGCTCGCCCCACCCACCTGAATTCTGGTCGTACCGGCGGCCCTAATCCCCGTGCCCGCGAGGTACCACCGGGGGGGCGTTGCAGGCCACGCGCCGTCACTCAGGCGTTTGTAGTCGATCCGGTCGGGCAGTCTGTGTCGGTGGAAGTTCTCCATCCGCAGCGCGCGGGAATCGTAATCGCTGCCCAGCGTCGGCTGGCCGCTGGAACCCGCCACCTGCAACGGCGCAAGATACTCGCCGCGCCCGCCGCCGGTTGCGAACCGCCAAGTCTGCCACACGTTGGCGCCGAGAATCACCGACAGCAGCGCCAGAGCCACCATCCGTCCCCTTTTCGGGCTTCCCAACCTCTCCCCCTTCTTCGGACTACGGATTTCGAGATTCTCACGTCCTCCAACCACCCTGCCAAGCTCAACCAGTAGCATCACCATCGAAGCAACCCCTGCCAGCAAGAAGTACCGGGGAAAAACCACTTCCCCCCTTCCCATCACCACGGCTTTGCCAACCACCATCGCCCCCGCCACCGCCCACGCCCCAATCACCACCCACCCGCCCTCCCTCCGCCTCACCCAACTCACCCAGCCAGTGGCCACCGCAATCGCCCCACCCAACACCCACGCCCCCGTCCCTTCCCATGGCCCGCCCGTAAGCATCGAGAGCATTCCCAAGCCAGCCTCCCCCCACACCGCCCACACGGCTCGCCCCTCGCCCAAGCCGCCGGCACCCGCAACCTTCACCCGCACGACAAACCCCGCGAACACCCCCACCGCCACCCCGATCGGCACGCCCTGCCACAGGGCCACCCGCCCCCACCG
>JBBRUM010000120.1:0-9161 GCA_038247815.1 Tepidisphaerales bacterium
AGCGACTGAACCGCATCGTTTAGGTTTTCAAACGACGGCGACTCTGCACTCCGGCGGAAGTGACCCTGGGCGTTTCCCGCCAAGAATCCAATCACGCCGACACAACAAAAACACAGACGAAGGTGGTGATTCATTTTTATTCCCTCCAGCCCTGCTGACGCGACCTATGTGTCCGAGCAATAGCGTATGAATGATTTTCGTCAAGGTTCGTCAAGAGCATCAAATTCAACTCTTATCGAACTTGAAGATCATCAATCCGGAAGGGGCCGATCTTCTATAAAACACGGTATACAGCCTGCAGAGTTTATTATGATAACCAACCCCTCACACGCGTGTCCGGGAATGTTGATCACGATAAATCGCTCGCAACCACCTGCGAATGGACATGCCCAACAAACTATTTCTCCGGTCCCCCAAGTACAACCGTCGGGAATGTTCAGTCCCACCCTGTACTCGCATGCCCTTAAAACCCATACTCCCGGGGTTGCGTATGCTTTACGAACGAGTTCCGATCCAAAGGTCAGCGCGAACCCAATCATTCGCACTGCAACGGCAACTAAGTATCGATTCGAACTAGACAGAATCCGCGCTGAGTCGAGTCGAGTCGAGTCGAGTCGCAAGCGTGTTTTACCATAAATATACTCCTTGTGGATGTTGCGATTAAAAGGTACCTCCTGTGCCATTCCGTATCAAGAAGAAATCTCAAGTTTACTTGACATTACGATACAGCTGAGTCGGGTGTGATCTTAATCACCCGGTCCCCGTCGCGTAACGATCCATCGCGACAGAAACTACTTCCTCTTCACCCGCAGGGGGCGGGCCGACTGGGCGCTCGGGGGGATTTGGCTGGTGTCGAAGGGGAGCACGAGGGATTCGTACAAGCCCACTGGCTGGTTGAACCCGCCGAGAACGCCGATCGAGCGGCCGTTGACGATGACGTTGACGGTAGCGGGGACGGGGTTTGTGCCCCTGCCCGGGGCTTCGCCGACGGCGTCGATGAAGTTGGTGACGACGACGCGATAGGTGCCCTGCGGGTGCCCGGCTGGCCACGCGGCGAACTCGGTGGCGCGGAAGAAGTTGGCCCCGCCGGCACGCGAGAAGCCCTCGGGGACGGTGACCGCGTTGCGCGAAATCGCGCCGCCCGACGGTGAGGTGCGGGGGTAGTTCTGCGCCCTGAAGGCCTCGTAGCCGGGGCGATTGGGGTTCAGCGCGGTCGTAAAGGGGCCATTGGCGACGAAGTCCGGTGTGGTGGCGTTGCTCAGGGGGGAAATCACCGCGAGGTTGAGGTCTTGGAAGCTGTTGCTGTTGGGCGCGCCGAAGGAGAGCACGAACCCGAGGGCCGTACCGCGGAAGTCGTTGTTCACGTCGACGCTGGCGTTGCCGACGATGACATCGCCGCGGATGAATCCGCCGGTGGAGAGCACGCGGTTGAGCTGGGCGGCGTCGAAGCTGCTGGCGGCCACGGCGGCTGGGACCTGCGGCGTGGCGATCAGCGCGGCGTTCTCGGCGGCGCCGGTTTGGTTGCCCTCGACCTGTGCCCGGCGACCGGCTGCGCCGAAGGCGACGGACTGGCGGCGGGTGTTGAGGAACTCGGCCCGGCCGGTGAGCGAAACGGCCCGGGGCGCGTACGGCGGCTGGTCAAAGAGGCTCACCTTCGTGCCGCGGACGGCCAGGGCGGAGTTGGGGGATTTGATCGTCGTATCGTGGACGACGCCGGCTTCGGCGATGTCGAACGCCGACTCGTCGACGCGCTCGATCACGCGTTTGCTGCCCTCGCCCGTCTCATTGACGTCCATCCGCACCCGGCCCTGCTCCATGGCAACCAGCGTCTTGACCACATTGCCCGACTGCGACGCCTCGACGACCTTCACCGTACCGAGTCGGTCCAGCGTGAAGGTTTGACCGGGCGGGATGTTGAACCGGATGCTGCTCTTGTCGCCCGTGCGGAACTCGGCGTTCTCGTTGAGAACAAGACCCACGCGAGCCTTCTCCCATTCGCCGTCGGCGGTACGGCGGAACTCGGCTTGGTCGCCTTGAACGGCGGTGACGAACACGCGGAGTTTCTTGGGCGTTCCCTCTGGCGCAGGCACCGGGGGCGTGGCCGGGGGATCTTGGATCATCATGTACCGCGGCACGTCGCGGTCGGGGACCGTGAACACCAGCGGCTGGATGCGATAGTCAAACACCGCCGGCCCGTCGAGCGACGCAACCGGCTCGGCCATGCCGGGGATCTGCTCGGCGGGCACGTCCGTCGGGTTCCCACGGCGACGGTCGTCGATGGCGCCGATGACCCCGACGAAGTCCGCCCCGGTGAACCCCTGCTGCGGCGTCGAATCGGGATACACGCCCTCGAATACCAGCGTCCGCGTCGCGTACCGCGGGTTGTCCGGGAACATTCGCGACGTCAGCCCGCCCTTGAGGTCCAGAATCCGGCAGATGGCCACAGCCAAGTCCCCCCGGTCGGCGAGACTCTCCGGCGGGGCGCTGAAGTCCCTGGGCAACATGCGTATGCCTTTGAGTGCAGCCACCCTGCCGGCGTAATCGAGGTCGGCCGCGGGATCATCGGTGTGCAGGAGAACCGCCCGAGTGGCTTCGGCGTTGGTCACCCGAGTACTCCTGGCCAGTGCGTACCAGAACTCGCCGGAGGCCACGGTCTCAACGGGTTTGGTCGCCGCCGGAGCTGTAAGCGGCGTTCCCCCCGCTACCCCTGCTCCCGACTTCGCGCACCCCCCACCCACCAACGAAACACCCAACACCGCAGCCGCAAGAATCAATGCATTGTTCATCTGTCCTCCCAACGGATACGACGACACGCCCTTCCCCGGTTTTTCGTCCCCTCGCAAAATGCCCTAGAAAGAATACGTAAAAGAGGTGTAAAAAAATTGCCTCACATCATTGTCCTCAATCGCATCACCCGGGAAAAACGTCGCATATCGCACCTGTAACGTCACATCCTCCACCACCCGCCAGTTCATGTACACCCCGGCTTCCGTCCCGAGGTATCGGTCATCCGTCGTCAGTTCGTCGATCGGCGCCGCTGTCGTCGTCTTACCATACGCCAGCACGTCGCCCCCGAACTGCATCCGCGAAATCGACCCCGACCGCCCCCCCCACGGAAACGTGCTCGCCGTCCCCCGGATCACAATCAGGTTCGAAACCGGCGGCGCAAACGCAAACCCAGCCGACACCAATCCCAGCCCGTTAAACCCCTTGTCCGTCGTACCCGGCTCGTTGCCGTCCAGCGTCTCCGACGACCGCCCCCGGTCACTGTCACCCGACGCTACGATCACCCCCAACCCGAACCGCGTCTTCCGCTCGTCACCCAGCAGGTAGTCCAGCGACGCCTGGCCCGCCCATGCGCTGATGGAGTCGTCCGACTGCGGCACCGGAAGACCGCCCTCCGTAAACGTCTGCCCCGACAGCGTGCTTCCGCCCTGGTACACCCCCTCCACCGCATACACGAAGTTATCGGAAAGATTCCCGTTCGACCCCGCCCCGATGTAGTACGAGTTGTAGTCGTACTGCACCTCGGCACCGGCGATGTTCACCCTGCGGTCGCGGTTGTTGTCCCGCTGGATCAAGCCATACGCATACGGCCGGTGCTGCCCCACCTGATACGAAACCAGCCCGCCATAGAACCCCCGGTAGGTGCTCTTATCGAAGTTCGGACGAGAGCTGTCGAAATCCGTCGTGCCGTAAGTGGTCACCCCTGCAAGCAGCGTGAAACCGACGGGACCGAGATTGGCTTGGGCGAGCCCGCCGTCGACGTACTGCGCCAGCACCAGCCCCGACGCCCAGTCGACAAACTGCCGCCCCGCCGTGATCGTGACGTTATTGGACGTCGCCACGCCGCCATACGCCGCCAAGTGCCGCGCCAAATCGAACTTGTAGTAAGCCTCCTCCAAAAACCCCTGCAAGCCGTCGTCGTCCGTTACCGACTGGTCGCCGGGGTTGTAGTCCCGGTACTGGAACCGCCCGCGCGAGTAAAACTCGTGCGCACCGTCGAAATTCACCCGGGCGAAAAGGTTCAGGTCGTACTGCCGCAGGGCGCGGTTGTCCCCCTCGGAGGTGTCGGTCGAGAAATAGCTCAGCGTCAGGAACCCGCCATAGTCGATCAGTGCCCGGTCACCGGCTGGCAGGTCCGGCGAGACCCTCAGGCGGGTCTCCCGCTGAACTTGGTCCAGCCGGCGCGTGATGTCGTCGGCTGAAGTCTGCCCCCACAAGGGCACTCCGACTCCGAGTACCGCCGCCACCAGCACAGTCCACCTCAACCCGCTGATCCGATCTGGTCGATTCATAGTCCTCTGGGGTTAAACCTCGGTTACGATTCTCACCGCAACCCCGACCCCACCGCAACCCGCAAATTCCGCCATGCCCGAACCCGCCACCCCAACGCCGCCGACCCCTCCGCCGCGGGCCACCCCCCCCCCACCCAGCGGCCCCCCACGCAAAGACCCCCGCCGTTTTAACAGCGCCCAGAAGCTCCTGCTCCTCGCTGCCGACATCCTCTCGCAAGTCCAGGGCAAGAAAATCCTCGACGCCCGCAGGCGCCGCGCGTCGCAATTGGTCACCCTCGGTGTCGCATGCACCCTGATCGTTTTCATCCTCGACCTGTTCGGCGCACTCCGCAACGTCGAGAACTTCTTCTATGACGAGCGAATCTACCGCTTCCAGTACAACCTTCCCAAACCTTCCGACTCCGTGGTCCACCTCGACATTGACGACGGGTCGGTCGAGATCATCGGGCGATGGCCGTGGTCGCGCGACATCCAAGCCCGCATACTCGATGAGCTCACCCGCTACGAACCCAAGATCGTCTTCCTTGATATCATCCAAGACAAGCCGCAAATCGAGTCCACCGCGCCTGGATCCATCGCGTCAACCCAGCCGTCCTCCGCCGATCAGAGTTACGCGGACATGCTCGGGCGGTCGGGTAGAACACTTCTTCCCGTCTCAGCCAACCTTGACATGCGCGCAGCCCCCACGCCCCTTCAGGTGCGGATGATCGCCGAGTTGATGAGGGACCTCGCCACCACCCCCGGGGATCTCGCCAAGAGACTCGTCGGCGCCGGTTTCGAGGGAAGTCAGGTAGAGACGGAAGTCGACAAGAGCTTCGCCGCAGCTCGCGAGCGCGCCGCGGACTCCATCCTGCTGGGGGAAATTCAGGCAAACCCCAATGTCAACCTCGCCGAACTCCGGAAAAAATACTTTCCCTCGGTCGCCCGCTCGGTCCGAACAACCGCCGCGTTGGAGGTGCTGCAAATCCGGCTTGACGCTCTCCTTCGCGACCGACGCGTTCAAACTTTCGGTCTCGACATTCCAGCGGGCCTCCCTGAAGCCCTCAAGCCCAATTACTCGGCTTCGCCCCTACTCCTGTTCTCCAATGCGGCGAAGTACTCGGGGTTCGTCGACTTCGTCAGAATCTACGAGGGCGATTCCGTCGTCCGGTACATCCCTCTGTTCATCAACTTCAACGGCCGCCTACTCCCCCACGTGAGCCTGCAGATGGCGTGCACCTACTTGGGCATCAGGGTCGAAGACCTGAGAATCACGCCCAACTCCATAACCATCCCCGGCGACAAAGCTGGCGGCCGTCCGGAATGCGTCATTCCGGTTCGCACGCTGCAGCGCGGGGAGGGATCCAGCCGCCAGGACGTACCCTTCGTCGTCGACATACCCTGGTTCGGTGGACGCCAGTGGCTCACGATGTACGACGTCCCCAAGCACCGCGAAATTCGCCAGCACGTCTCCACCGTGAAATTGTGGAACATCCTCGAAGCCGAGGAGAAAATCACCAATAACGTCGAGAACATGCGCAACGCCCTCGTCGCTGCCCTCAATATCATCAACGACACCGCCTCCCGCGACATGATGGCCACCCTCACCTTCAACTCCAACGACGAGGCCAGCCAGGGATATCTCGAATTCTGGACCGCACTCATCGAACCCGCACTGGCTGCGCTCGAGGCCCAGCCAGAGAAGACCACTGACGAACTCAATTACATCGAAGATCTTGGAAAGCTCGATGAGATACGCAAATCCGCCAACAGGCAGCGAGAGGATCTCGTCAAGGAGCGCGACCAAATGCGCGAGAACATTCGGCCCCTGCTCTACAATCGGATCGTGCTCTTCGGGTTTACCGCAACGGGACGCGCCGACTTTTACCCCACCCCCATCCATTCCCTCGCTCCCGGCGTTGTCGCCCACGGCGCTCTGGTCAACGGGATGATCACGCGTCACTTCTGGGCCCGCGTCCCGGACTACGTCACCCACCTGCTCACCCTCACGCTCGGCACGCTGACCACCATTCTGGTCGCGCTCTCCAGCCCCTTAAAGTCTGCCGTTTACGCGCTCTCCGTCATTGTCGGATACATCTTCCTCAACGGGCTTATTCTCTTCAACACGTACGACCTCGTCGTCGGCGTCGCCGGGCCGCTCACCGCAATGGGCGTCTCATGGGCCATCGTCACGCTGTTCCGCTTCATCCTGGAGATCATCGAGCGCAACCGCATCACCGCCCGCTTCCGCTCCTACGTCGACCCCGAGCTGGTCAACTACATCGCTGACAACCCCGATCAAGCCTCCTTCACCGGGCGGAAGCAAATCATGACCGTGGTTTTCACCGACCTTGAGGGGTTTACGACGCTTTCCGAGAAACTTGGCGAGGGCATTGTCGGAACGCTCAATGACTACGTCGGCGCGATGACGCCGATCATCCGCGGCAATCGGGGGTTCATCGACAAATTTCTGGGCGACGGGATCATGTTCGAGTTCAACGCGGTTATTCCGAACAACCACCACGCAATTGACGCCGTCACCGCGGTGCTCCAGATGCAGGATGCGATGGGGCCGTTCAACCGGAACCTCACCGAGCGCGGGCTGCCCAATCTGAAGATGCGTGTCGGCGTCAACACCGGGCCGATGATCTTCGGCGACGCCGGCGGGGCGGGGGCCAATAACATCACCGTCCTCGGCGACGCGGTGAACCTCGCGGCACGCCTCGAGGGCGCCAATAAACCCTTCGGCAGCGCGATCATGGTCACACGCGAAACACTCGACCAGTGCGAGGGAAAGTTCGCCGTTCGGCCCCTGGCCAACGTCCGCGTCAAGGGAAAGGACAACGCCGTCGTTGTTTACGAACCGCTCTGCCTGGCTGGGGCCGAAACCCCGGAACAAAAGCGCCTCATCGAACTTACCACCCGCATTTTCGACCTGTACACGGCAGCCAAGTTCGAGGAGTGCATGCGCGCCTGCGACACCATGAACTCCGCCCTCGGCGAACACGTCAAGTTCGCCGACACCTACCACAAAGCCTGCGTCCAGCTCCTCGCCGAAGGCGCCGGCCCGGACTTCGACGGCTCGATCTCGCTGTCCGAAAAATAACCACCGATTCCCGCCCCATGCACCCCGAGCCACACCCCATCCTCGGAGCCTGCCCAGCGATCTCCGCACTCCGAGCGCTGCTCCCCACCCTCATCGCCTCCACCGCCAACCTCCTGATCACCGGCGAACCGGGCACGGGAAAATCCCTCCTCGCTTCCCACTTTCCCCACCAGTCGCTCCCTTGGCCGCCACCTGAAACACTCACCCCCTCCACCTACCTCCTCCGCGACCCCGAGCTTCTCACCGCCGACCAGCAACTGCTCCTGTTCCGGTGGCTTGCCTCCAAGCCGCCGGTCCGCATGCTCACCCTCACCGGGCCGGGCGTCTCCGAAAGCGCCCTCCGCCCCGACCTGCACCACCGCCTCGCCGAGATCACCGTCGCGCTCCCGCCACTCCGCCACCGCCCCGGAGACGTCGAGCTGCTCACGCGGGCGCTGCTGTCCCAACTTGCCGAGCGGTACGACAAGGTTTTTGACGAGGTCGACCCCGCCGCGCTCCGGCGCCTGGGGGCGCACCCGTTTCCCGGCAACGTGCGCGAGCTCGAGCTTCTCCTCGAGCCCATCGTCGCGCTCGGCCCCGGTCCGGCCCTGCTCGAATCCATGCTCCCCCCCGACCTCGGCGCGGCGATGTACCTCGGCACGGTCAACCCCGTTCCCCCGATCCCCGAGTCGTACGACGAGCCTCCCGTTCCGTCTCCCCTTGTCACCGCCGCCCCGGTCACCACCGCTACATCGCCCGATGGCACCCTTCTCTCCTCCTCCGCCATCACGCCGTTTTCCGACGAGATCATCCCCCTTGCCGACCTCGAACGCAGAGCCGTCGAACACGCACTCCGCCTCTGCGGCGGCAGCGTGGAAGCCGCCGCCACCCGCCTCGGCCTCACACCCGCCGCCCTCCGCCAAAAACTCGCCCGTCCGTCCCCTTAACCTCCCACACCCGTCCTCCTCGCCGCCACCAACCGCACGCCCATCCCCGGCCACATCCGCACCTCCCGCACCGCAAACCCCGGTAGATACGCCGCCATCTCCCCCTGCCGCCACGCCGTCACCATCACCACCTCTCCCGACAATCCGCCCACCGCCGCAGCATCCGGATCGTCCAGCAGCACCGCCTTCGCCCCCTCCAGCCGAGCATGAGCCCCGAGCATCAGCCCGAGCAGCCGAACGTCCGTCTCAACATCAATCCGCCGCGCCGCGTCGTCAGCACGTTCGACCACGAACACCACATCGCCACCGCCGGAGCTCCGCCGCATCTCCTCCACGCTCCGCGCCACGCTCGGCCAGTCGGTCTCGGTCCTCGGCGATTCGACGTTCCCCATCGCCGCCACCGCCACCATCGCACCCGCCGCGACCCTCCCCCACTTCCCAATCCCCCACATCATTCCCGCCGCCATCGCCACCATCGGCAGAAGAAACAGCATGTACCGCGTCTGCCACACATGCACGCTCCCCAGCACCCAATCCGCCGCCACCGGCAACCCCACTGCCCCCACCATCGCCCCCAGCAACACACCCCAAGCTCCCCCCGCCCGCCACGCCATCGCCCCCACCACCCCCAACACCACCGCCCCGCCCACCCATGCCCCCCGCCCCGGCGCCCCCAGCACTCCCACCACCGCACCCACCCCAGCCGACATAATCTTGCCGGGGGGGGGGGGGGGGGGGCGCCCCGCCCCCCCCCCCCACCCCCACCCCCACCCCACACCACCACCCCCCCACCCCCCCCCCCCCCCCCCCCCCCCCCCCCCCCCCCCCCCCCCCCCCCCCCCCCCCCCCCCA
>JBBRUM010000121.1:0-9150 GCA_038247815.1 Tepidisphaerales bacterium
GAGACGATGGCGGGGCCGGGACGGCCTGTGGAGGCGACGGCGGGGGAAGGGGCGGGGGAAGGGGCGGGGGACGGGGCGGGGGGAACAGGAGAGGAAGCGGGGGGGGCGACGGCGGGAACGGATGCACGGGCGGACTTGGCGACGATGGACGGGTTTGCGGTCGTGCCGAAGAGGCCCGTTTCGGCGCCGTCGGACCCGTTGGGTGCTCCGATGCATGCCGAGCGTGAGGCGGCGGCGGCAGGTCAGGGCAGGGAGGGTCGGGCGGGTTCGCTGCTGTCGTTTACCGCGATGGACTCGGTGGATGGCGTACCGCAGGGTGGGGCGGGGCCCGTGCCGGGGGCGCCGAAGCAGATCGGGCGGTATGAGATCATCAAGCTATTGGGCGAGGGCGGGTTCGGGTCGGTGTTCCTAGCGGAGCAGCGGGTGCCGGTGCGGCGGAAGGTGGCGTTGAAGGTTGTCAAGCTGGGGATGGACACCGCCGAGGTGCTCCAGCGGTTTGAAGCCGAGCGGCAGGCCTTGGCGCTGATGGACCACCCCAACGTCGCGCGGGTTTTTGACGCGGGGGTGACGGACCGGGGCGCTCCGTTTTTCGCAATGGAGTATGTCGAGGGCGTGCCGCTGAACAGGTACGTGGACGACAATACAATGGAAGTGGCGAAGCGACTCACGCTGTTCGTCGACGTCTGCCGGGCCGTGCAGCATGCACATCAGAAGGGACTCATCCACCGCGATCTCAAGCCGGGGAACATCATCGTTTCGACGGTGGACGGCGAACCGGCGCCGAAGGTCATCGACTTCGGGATCGCCAAGGCCACCGGGGCGAGTCTGACCGACACCAACTTCCGCACCGAAACCGGGCGTTTGATCGGCACGCCGGAATACATGAGCCCCGAGCAATGCGCCGGGAGCGTGGACATCGATACGCGGACGGACGTTTACGCGCTGGGCGTTATTCTGTACGAGCTGCTGACCGGGGCGCTGCCGTTCGACTCGAAGATGCTGCGGGCGGGGGGGATAGACGGGATCACGCGGATCATCCGGGAGGTCGAACCGACGCGGCCGAGCGCGAAGGTGACGGCGGCTGTCGGCGGGGCCGATTCGCCGGAATCGGAGCTTGTCGCACGGATGCTGCGGGCGCGGAAGACGGACCTGCGGCACTTGCAGCGGGCGATTCAGGGAGACTTGGACTGGATCGTACTCAAGGCGCTGGAGAAGGACCGCAACCGGAGGTACGAGACGGCCAACGCGCTGGCGATGGACGTGGTGCGGCACTTGGGCAACGAGCCGGTGAGCGCGGGGCCGCCGGATTATCGGTACCGGTTGGGCAAGTTCGCCAGGCGGAACAAGGTGCTGGTTGGGACGATGTCGGCTGTGGCGGCGGCGCTGGTGATGGGTTTGCTGCTGGCGACGTGGGGTTTTGTGGCGGCGTCGCGGGCGCGGGACCGGGCGGAGACGGCGTTGAGGGCGGAGCAGGTTGCGCGGGAGAGTGAGCGGCTGGCGAACCGGGACACGTCGTCGGCTGCGCGGGAGGTGGGGGTGCAGTTGGAGACGTCCAACGCGGTTAAGGCTTTTTTGACTGACCTGTTGTCGTCGGCGGACCCGTCGCGGGCGCGGGGTCGGGAGGTGACGGTACGGGAAGTGGTCGAGCGGGCGACCGCGACGCTGGACACGGGGAAGTACGGGAGAAAGCCGGCGGTCGAGGTTGAACTCCGCAGCACGCTGGGCAACACGCTGCGCACGCTGGGGTTCGCGGAACAGGCGAAGAAGCAGCTGCTTGAGGCGCTGGAGACGGCGCGGAAAACGCCGGGCACGACGGACGCGGCGATGTTTACGCTGCTGAACCGTGCCGGACTGGCGTCGCGGGACGCGAAGGACGCGGAAGGGGCGATGAAGCTCCTCGATGAGGCGGTGGCGACGGCGATCAAGTCGGGTGGGGAGGACTCGATGGACACGGCGACGGCGCGGCAGAACCTGGCGCTGGTGCACTTGGATATCGGGCGGCTGGGCGACGCGGAGCGGCTGCTGAAGTTGGCGCTGGAGACCTACGCGCGGGAGCTCAGCGAGGCGGACCCGAAGGTGGCGACAGTGCGGAACAATCTGGCGAACGTGTACCACTCGCGGCAGGAGTACGGCGAAGCCGAGAAGCAGTACCGCGACGCGCTGGCGGTGCTGGACAAGCAGTACGGGCCAGACGACCCGGCGACGGCTTCGGCGTGCAGGAATTTGGCGCTGGTGTTATATGACAGGGGGGATTTGACGTCGGCAGAGATTTTCCTGCGGCGGGCGGTCGACACCTGGAAGAAGGTGCTCCCGCCGGAGCACCCGGACTACCGGCAGGTGCTGGACCTGTTGGGGGACGCACTGCGGGACCAGGGCAAGCTCGACGAGGCGATGGCGGTCGTGCGGGAGTCGCTGGCGATTCGGGAGAAGTTCGCGGGGAAGGACTCGATGGAGGCGTGCGAGGCGCTGTCGAACCTTGCCAACCTGCATCAGCGGAAGGGCGATGTCGTGGAGGCCGTTGCGATGTCCACTGAGCTGCTGGGCAGGGCAGGTCGCGGACTCGATCAAGCCAGCGAGGATCAGGCCACCGCGCTGGCTGGGTACTTCGCCCTGCATGGTGCGCTGCTTCTGGAGCAGGGCAACGCCGCCGACGCAGAAGTGGTCATTCGCCGGGCACTGGCGATCCGTGAGAAGTGGCTTGCAGTGGGCGACTGGCGACGGGCGAACACGATGTCACTCCTCGGGGCGACTCTCCTGGCCAAGGGAAACACCACCGAAGCCGAGGGGATGCTCTTCGAGGCGCACCAGATCCTCCGCTCGAATCGAGACACGCCGGAGGTGACACTCGAGCGAAGCAGGGCGAGACTCAAGTCACTCTATGAAAAGACGAACCGGCCCGAGGAAGCGAAGCGGGTGCAGTAGCTAAGGAGGCGGGGGGACACAGAGGGGGAAAGGGGCTTCGCTGACAGAGGGGTGGGAGAGCAACGGCGAGATTACTTTTTTATCAAAAGAAGACGGGCTTCTTTCTCAACGTTTTGAGCGCAGCCCTCTTCCTTCTCTGTGTTCCCTCGCCCGGGGCGCGCTCGGCGGTTCAACCTACCCGTTCCAATTCGCGAAGGTGCTTTCGTATCTCGCGCGCATCCACTCGCAGACGGTGGCGAGGTCGGATACGGGGACGTTGGTGTGGGGGAGGGTGTGGAGGTACTCGGGGGGGCCGAACTCCGGGGTGAAACTGAGGTGGGTGACGCCGGCGGATTTTTGGGCGGCCCAGATTTTGGTCCACCATGATTCGTGGCGTTCGAGGGCGTGTTTGGCTTCGGGGGCGGAGGGGTCGGGGACTTGGGGGCCTTGGGCGTAGCCGACGCGGCAGTGGACGTGGCGGGCGTGTTTGGCGCAGAGGTCGAGGATTTCGTCCTCGCCGTCGAGGAGTCGCTCGGAGACGACGACCCAGTGCGAGTAGTCGATGCAGAGCATGGTGGCGGGGATGTCGCGGAGGACGTGCGCGGTGATCCAGGGGTTGAAGAGGATTCGGCCGCGGTGGGTTTCGTGGGCGAGGGGGAGGCCCTCGGCGGCTTCGATACGGGCGGATTCGCGGTAGAACTCAAGGGCTTGGGCGGTGGTGAAGCGGTCTTGTCCGCCGTGGACGGTGAGCTGGAGGGCGGAGTTGAGCTTGGCGGCGGCGATCTGGTCGCGGAGGGACTTGAGGTGCTCGCCGACGGTGGCGCCGCCGGTGAAGGCCATGGCGAAGTAGCCGAGCTTGTTTGTGGCCATGAGGTCGCGGAAGCGGCTGACTTGGTCGGGGGCGGGAAGGGGGGTTTCGATGGCTGCGTAGCCCATGCCGGCGACGCGGGGGAGGGCGGTTTCCCAAGGGTCGTTTACGCCCCAGAGATGTCGAACGGGGAGGAGTTTCATGATGCCTCGGGTTGGATGGTTAGTATTGGAGAACGGAGTGTACGTCGGGCGCGTGCTTTCCGAGCTTGTCGCGGCCGCTGAGGAAATCGAGCTCGATGAGGACGGCGATTCCGGCGAGCTCGCCGCCGAGCTGTTCGACGAAATCGACGCAAGCTTTCATCGTACCGCCGGTTGCGAGGACGTCGTCGACGATGAGGACGCGCTGGCCTTCGATGATGGCGTCGGTGTGCATCTCGAGGGTGTCGGTGCCATACTCGAGGTCGTAGGCGATGGAGAGCGTCTTTCGGGGGAGCTTGCCGGGCTTGCGGACGAGGCCCAAGCCGGCGGAGACGGCGCAGGCCACGGCGGCGCCGAAGATGAACCCGCGCGACTCGGCGCCGAGGACGAGGTCGATGTTGCGTCCGCGGTAGGGGTTGGCGAGGAGCTCGATGGAGAGGGCGAGGGCGCGGGGGTCGCCCAGGAGAGGCGTGATGTCGCGGAAGGTGACGCCGGGCTTGGGCCAATCGGAGATGTCGCGGATGTATCGCTTGAGGTCTTCTGGCTGCATGGGGGCGGAGTGTACCGGGAAGGGTCAGGGTTTGGCGAGGTTGCCGGTGTGAAGGATTTTGGGCGGGGATTTGGACTTCCACGGGATGGAGTACGGCTGGGTGGGGAAGAGGTCGAAGAAGTTGTCGGGCAGGGGTGCCTTGCCGTCGAGATCGATGCAGATGCCGAGGACGAACTGGTTGGAAGTGAACGTGGCCCGGCCCTTGGCGAGGGAGACGCGAACGGAGGCCTTCGGCCAGGTCAGGTCTTTCCAAAGGGGCAGGAGGAGCTTGTTCCGGGCGACCACGCCGGAGGCACCCGACAGCACGGCGAACGCGGCGGACTTGGCGGGGTCTTTGAGCGCGGACTTCGGGAACCGGGCGATGGGGGTGGAGTTGTTGGGCGAGAGGGTGACCGTGCGTGTGCGGTCCAGGAGGTACTTGCCGGAGAGCTCGAAGGCTCCGAAGCGGAGGTCGTACGACTCGGGCATCGCCGCGTCGGTCGCGCCGTACACCACGATCTCGTCACCCTCCTCGGCGAGCACGACCGACACCGGGGCCAGTGCGCGGCGAACGGGGTGGAAGCTGGGGGTACGCAGCAGGTTCCAGTCGACGATCGTCCACGACCGCGCTGCCGGCCAGACATCGTTGTACATCCAGAAGATCGCAGCCGACGAGCCCCACGCCTTCCGCCGGAAACTGTCGCAATACTCCCGAAGGCCCTCCCCCTGAATCAGCCCGCCCCAATACGCGTACTGCTCCAGCGTCATGTCAGAAATCTTGCGGCCGAGCCAAAGCTCGGTGGCCGTGTCGAGCACGGACGGCTCGGCCCAGCAGTCGACGCCGTTGTCGTGCTGCTTCCAGTGGAAGTTGCCAATCTTGCCGTCGCTGCCGTTCATGCAGTCGCGGAGGGTGGGGAGGGCGGTCGGGCCGAGAACGCCGCCCTCGTTGGCGAAGCGGCAGATGAAGTTGCGGTATTTGCGATGGTCGAAATCGAAGAAGGAGATGTCCCAGGGGTGCTGGTCGCCGTGGGCGTGGTCGTGGGGGTTGAGGGTGGGGGAGAAGGAGAGGGGGCTGGAGGGCTGGTACCAGCGGGTGGGGTCTTCGGTGGCCAGCATTCGGGGGATAGCGTAGTGGAACAAGCCGTAGTCGGGCATGACGTGGCCCTTGTCGTAGGGGCCCCAGTTCCAGAGGGCGGTTTCGAGCTCGTTGTTGCCGCACCAGGCGACGAGGCAGGGGTGCTGGGCGAGTCGGCGGACGTTGTGGCGGGCTTCAACCATGACGTCGTCGTAGAACGCCTGGTCGTGCACGGGGTACTTCATGCAGGCGAAGATGAACTCCTGCCATACGAGGATGCCCGCGCGGTCGCAGAGGTCGTAAAACAGGTCGGACTCGTACTGGCCGCCGCCCCACACGCGGAGGAAGTTGAAGTTGGCTTCCAGGGCGCGGTCGATGAGGGTTTGGTATCGCCCGGGGGTCATGGCGGCGCCGATGAGGTCGCAGGGGACGAAGTTTCCGCCCTTGCAGAAGATGGGGCGGTTATTGATCTCGAAGCGGTAGGTCTCGCCGTCGGAAACCGGCTCGCGGACGACGCGGACTTTTCGGAATCCGACGAATTTGCTCTGGCTGTGGACGAGTTCCTCGTCAACGCGCAGAGTGACGTTCGCCTTGTACATGGGCTGACCGCCGTGGCCGACGGGCCACCACAGGTCGGGGGTTCCGGGGAGGGCGAGGTCGATCTCCACCGGGTGCAGGCCGGGGGGGAGGATGACGTCCTTCTTCAGCGTCACTTTTTGGTCCGGGAGCATCCCGGTGAGCACGGCCTTGATCGGGGTAGTGGTGAGGTTCTCGACGAATAGGCGCGCCTTGACCGTTCCGTGCTGGAGGTCGTCGGAGACGGTGGCGAGGGGTACGAATTGGTCCGCGCGTACCTTGGCGGTGGTCCACTCGAGGCGGGCGCCGCCCTGAATGCCACAGTTCATCAGCCTCGGCGACCAGTCCCACGAGGTTTGGGACTGTATTCTTCGTGTCCAGAAGCGCTTATGGAGGTACTCGTCGTCGGCCCGGGCGAGGCCCTCGGCTTTCTTGTCGGCAACGCCGTACAAGCCGGGGTCGAGGTGAACGCACAGCACGTTCGTGCCCACCCGGAGTTTACCCGCCACGTTCAGTCGGCAGGGGTAAAACGCGTTGGCGTGCTTCCCCACCTCGACGCCGTTGAGCACCACCCGCGCGAACATCTCCACCCCCTCGAGCACCACCCAGACCGCCCGCGCCGTCAACGCCTCGGCGGGCGCCTTGAACTCCCGGCGGTACGACCAGACGTACTCCTCCACCCACCTCGCCTCCAGCGCCCCCAGCCCTCGGTAGACGTCGGGGATCACGCCGGCCTTCATCAGGTCGAGGTGAATTTCGCCGGGCACGGTGGCGTCGAAGTACCGGCTGGGGTCGATGGCGTCTTTTTCGGCGAAGGGGGCGCGGCCGCGTTGGCCGTCGGCCCAGTGTGCTTTCCAAGTCCCGGCGAGATTCAGCGAATGGAGCATGTTCAGGCGTTCCAGGGGTAAGAGCGTTCGTGCGTGCCGGCTAAGACGTTTTCGGCGGATTTGTCCACCGGGCTCACCAGCACGGCAATGCTGTTCGGTGGGACGAGAAACCGGCAATGCAGTTTGCCACCATCGACTTTCCAGCCCGACTCGGCGAACCCGTAGGGAGTTCGCAGGCGGGCCTTGGCGTGGGTCAGCCCGCCCGGCTTGCGCGGCGGCTGGGGGGCGAGGCGAAGCTTTCGGTATCCCGGTTCGGCCGTGTCGAGCCCGGCCACCACCTCGTACAGCCACGCCCCCACCGCGCCGTATGCGTAGTGGTTGAACGAGTTCATCCCCGCGTCCTGATACCCCTTGTCGTGCGTCCAGCCGTCCCACCGCTCCCAGATCGTCGTCGCCCCCTGCGTCACCGCGTACAGCCAGCTCGGCCACTGCTTCTGGTGCAACAGCTCGTACGCGATGTCCAAGTGCCCCTCGCGTGTCAGCACATGGTTCAGATACGGCGAGCCGACAAACCCGCAGGACAGTTTCGTCCCGCGACTGCGGATGTTGGCCACAAGCTCGTCGGCCACGATCTTCCGCTGCTCAGGTAGAAGCAACTCGAACTGCAGCGCCAGCAGCGCAGCCGTCTGCGTCTGCGCGACGATCTTCCCCGCCGCCGTCAGGTATCGGTGGCGGAACTTGGCGGCGAGGTCGAGGTGGGTCTGGTGGTGTGCGCCAGCTTCGGCGGTCTTGCCGAGGGTAGCAGCGATCTCGGACATCAGTCGGTGTGCGTGAGCGTAAAACGCCGAGCCGATCAGCTCCTTCGGCGTTTCCGCGTTGATACTCAGCCAGTCTCCAAACCCGCCCCAACTCCCCAGCCCGTCAATCCCGCGGACCCCGTCGCGCTGAGTCGCGTCGAGGAACCCGACAAACGCCTTGAACGAGGCGTACTGCCGTTCGAGCAGCCGCTTGTCGCCGTAGGACAGGTGGATCGTGTGCGGGCAGATCAGCGCCGCATCCGCCCACGCCGGGCCACCGTCGTTGGACATGATGTCCGTCGACGGGCACGTCGCCGGAACTGCGCCGGAGGGCTTCTGGGCGTCGGATACGTCGCGGGCCCACTTGCTCCAGAACGCCGCCGTATCGAAGTTGAACGTCGCAGTCCGCACGAATACCTGCGCGTCCCCGGTCCAGCCGAGTCGCTCATCCCGCTGCGGGCAGTCCGTCGGCACGTCCACCGAGTTCCCCCGCCAGCCCCACTCGATGTTGCGCTGCAACTGGTTCACCAGCGGGTCGGAACACTCGAAGCTCCCCGTCGCCTCGTACGCGCTGTGCATGACGAGCGCTTCGGCCTCGTGCGACGTCAGCTTCCCCGGCCAAGCCTGAATCTCCGCATACCGAAACCCGTGGAACGTAAACCGCGTTTCAAACACGCCCTCGCCCGACGCCCCGAGCGTGAAGAAATCCGTCTGCCGTGCAGACCTGAGGTTCTCAGTATAAACCTCCTCCTCCCCCGGCCGGGTCGCCGGACCGTTTTTGAGGATCTCGGAGTACCGCACGCGAACGGTCGTGTTTGGTTCGCCGGCGAGCTTCAGTCGCAGCTTGCCCACGAGGTTCTGCCCGAAGTCGACGATGTACCGGTTCGACGGCCATCCGGCCTTCTCGAACGTCGCCACCGGCTTGAGCGTCTGCATCACCCGCACCGGTTCGTGCGCCTGTCCGATGAGCTGGCCGTGCGTTGGAGCTAATTCCCGCGCCGCCCGCCAATCGCCGTCGTCAAACCCCGGCGCGTCCCACCCCGGCAGCGACCGCCGCAGATCGATCGACTCCCCATTGAGCAGGTCCGACTCAAGAATCTCCCCGAGCCCCACCTTCCACGCGCCGTCTGTTGTCACCACCTGCTTCGAGCCGTCGGAACACTCCACCTCCAGCCGCGCCATCAACATCGGCCTGTCCCCGTAAAACTGCCGCCCCCGCCACTCCACCGTCCCCGCGTACCACCCGTCGCCAAGGATCGCCGCCAGCACGTTCTCCCCCTTTTGCAGCAGCGCCGTCACGTCGTACGTCTGGTAGTACAGCGTCTTGCGGTAGTCCGACCACCCGGGCGTCAGCTCGTCGTTCCCCACCTTCCGCCCATTGATCCGGGCCTCGTAAATCCCCAGCGCCGTCACATATAGCCCCGCCCGCACCGGCGA
>JBBRUM010000122.1:0-9145 GCA_038247815.1 Tepidisphaerales bacterium
AGTGGGATGAAGATTCTGGTCAATGGAGGTCTCAACTGCTCGGTCCTCGACGGCTGGTGGGCCGAGGCGTACAAGCCGGCGCCCGGCTGGGCCATTGGCGAGGGACACGTCCCGGCAGAGACCGACGAAGGCACTCACGCTCAGGACGCCGCCCATGCCGAGCGCCTCTACACGCTCCTCCAACGCGGGATCATCCCCGAGTTCTACGACCGCGACGCGGGAAACATCCCCCAGTCCTGGACCGCCCGCGTGCGTGAGAGTAGGGACCGTCTCACGCCCAAATTCTCCGCCAATCGCAGCGTGCGCCAGAACACCGAGGAACACTATATTCCCGCCGCCACCCAGTTCCATGCCCGTTCGGCCGACAACGACTCGCCGGGAGGGCAAATGGCCCAATGGCAGCGGACGTTCAACTCACAATGGCCGGACGTGCGGTGCGGCCCCGTCAGCATTGAAAGTGACAACGATCTTCACACGTTCACCGCGCAACTGTCCCTTGGTCGCCACGACCCAGCCGCCGTCCACGTCGAACTCTTCGCAAATGCCCCCACAGCCGCGCACACGCCCGTCCACACTGAAATCAAGCGTCAATCTGTTCCCGCATCACCGCCATCAACAAACGGCACATCCACTTACATCGCCCAAGTTCGCGCCAAACGACCGGTCGCCGACTACACCGCCCGCGTGCTCCCATTTTCGCGACGCCCTGTCGCCGCCCCCACAAGACGCTCGGATTCTGTGGCAGCGATGACCCACCCGCTGTTGGCACCACGGCACAGATCCACATCGCGCGCCGTCGTGCCGACGTTCACCTGGGCGACGTCTCGGCGCGAACGGTCTCACACCGCCCCCACCAGGGGCAAAGGAGTCGACGATGGAAGTCTCGCCACCCACACGGCCTGGTCCCGCACGGCGATCTTCTGGAAAGCGCGTGGAATACTTTTGATCGCGGGCATAGCCACTGCGGGGATCGCTGTTCATCTGGTGTTGCGGTTTGTCGCGCGGATGGATGCGGGGGTGTGGGGCATCCCGCTGTGGGTGGTGCTGGCTGTCGGGGGCGTGCCGCTGGTGGACTAGCTCCTGCGTAAGGTCTTAAAGCTCCAATTCGGGTCGGGCCTGTTTGCCGGGATCGCGATCGTCACGGCGGTGCTGCTGCAGGAGTATCTTGCGGAGGCACTTGTGGTCCTGATGCTCTCGGGGGGTTCAGCAGCAACGTGATTGTGGACGCGGGCAGCAGTACGAACACAACGAAGAACGCGTTTTTCTACGCGTTCGGCCCCGACTTCCCGACGACCATCGCCCACAAGGGCGTTGCCTCGGCGGCGGGCACGCCGTGCACGCTTTCGTTCGACCTCTATAACATCACTCCGGGCCAGTCGAACTACGTGTGCGACGTGAACTATGCGTTGTTCGCGGGCAACCCGACCGGCGCGACGCTGCTGGGTTCGGGCGTTGCGTCGGGGTCGGCGGAAGGTTTTCTGACGCTGGACACGGCGGCGATGGGCGTCGGGAGCGGGAACATTTTGTTCGATTTTTCGCGGACGTTCAGACCAGGCTGGCGCTTTACGCGCAGGTCGAGCTGGACAATGTTTCGGTGTCGATCGTGCCCGAACGGGCGCCGCTGGGATTTATTGGGGCGGCTGGATGAATGCTCATCCGTCGCCGACAGGTCTGACGTACCAAGTGTGTGCGGCGATTGACGGCGTCGCCCGCTCTTTCCTCCCAAAGAGGCCCTTCGTGGCAGTAGTTTGGATCAGATATGCGACTCGACCCCATCGCCGAACGGGGTTCACGTCGGTCGAGCTTCTTGTGGTGATTGTGATCTTCGCGGTTTTGATTTCGCTGCTCTTGCCGTCGCTGGGGCGGGCGCGGGTCCGGGCGGGGGCGGTGCAGCGTCTGTCGAACCTGCGGCAGATCGGGTTGGGGGTCCAGCAGTACGCGGCGTCGAACCGGCGTGCGTTAGTTCCGGCGGAGTACGAATAGGCGCTCTGGCCGAACTCCGATACGTGGGCGGGTTTGCTGGTGGCGCAGGGTTCGCTGAAGGTAACGCTGAAGAACTACCCGAATCCGGTGACGGACCCGGTGAACACGTCCGGGAACATCTTGTATTGCCCGGCCGCGTCGGAAGAGGCGCGGGATTCGGTCTGGCCGGTCGGGAAGTCCGGCCCGAACGACATTCGCAACCGCGTGGGGATGCGCGTGAGGTCGAACCGTAACACCGCCCACGTGGACTTCTGATAGAAGATCAGCGCGCCGGGGTTCTACGACGACAACACCTACCGGAGCACCCGGCCGTCGGTACGGTACCCGTTCCGGTTCTACAACGCGGCGTCGGTGGCGTTCAACAATTTTCGGGGTTCAAAGCTGGGGTAGTTCAAGAACAGCTCGGAGGTGGTGGGGTCGCGCGATGGGGCGGGATACCACTACGATATTCCGTCGCCAGCAGTCAGGCATGCCAGGGGTAAGCAGTCAAACTTCCTGTTTCTGGATGGGCACGCGGCACCGGTGGATGTGACGAAGATGGCGCGTGGGTACGCGATTCCGTCGGACCCGCAGCATCTGTGTAACAGCAACTACGCGAACGCGATTCGTGCGGACAACTCGCTGCGGTTCAGCATCGATCTTCCGTGCGCGGTGGCTTTCTGGGACAGGTCGGGGGCAAGCTGACGCCGAGAAATTTTATGAAAATGACGGGGTTGATGGGTGCGGTGGCTGCGGCTGCGGTGGTGTGTTCGGTGGCGATCGGCGGAGAGGTCGGGGCACGTCGGACCTACGGGCGGTGGAGTTTGAGCGTGATCGGGGGCGGGGGTATTTGACGCACGTGCATCCGGCGCCGTCGGACACAAATCGGCTGTACGTGGTGACCGACATTTGCGGCTTGTACCGATCGGACAACGGGGGCAAAATCTTCGGGCGGATCGACGGGACAATGTCGCCGACAAGCCGCGCGAACGTACACACCCGCGCACTCTCGGTGAACCCGCGGAACGCGGACCGGATCGTGGCGATGACGGGGTATCGATACGCCGACCGGACGGGGCTGTGGGCGTCGTCGGACGGCGGGCGGACTTGTAAGCAAAAGCTGACGGTGCTGTGCAACGGCGACGACGAAACTCGATACGACGGGACTCCACAGTGGCGCGACGCGACGAACTCGGACCGCCTCGTTGCGGCGACGTTCACGGAGGGGGTGTACAAGTCGATTGACAACGGGATGACCTGACGCGAGCTGGGCAAGCTGCCTGGGGTCGTTCCCTCGGACCTGCTGATGGACCGGTCCAACCCCAATACGGTCCAGCACTTCTGGATTTTCCTGGGTTCTTTGGGCGGGGTTTGACCACAATCTGGTGTGGCCGAGTTGGCGTGGGGGTGGGCGGAGGCTTCTGAGGCGCATGCGGCGGCGGACGCCCCTGCTTCGGGCGTGGCGGGGCGTGCTACTTCAAGCCGGCGTTTTTGCGGCGGCTTTGACCCGGCGGGCGAGGCGTTGGCGTTCGAGGTCTTTCTCCCGCTCTCGACGTTCCAATGCCAGGACGATCTCGGCAAGACTCGCATAACCCTAATTCACCAGACACAGCAGGTTGTACGCATACTTGCTCGGCCGTCGGCCGCTGTGGAGGTAGATGAGCAGTACGCCGATCACCGCCACATAGAACTTCAGCGTCAGTCCGCTGCGGCTATGGCTGATGACGTGACGGAACTGGGCGTGGACCTCGAGCCGGCGGAAGAACAGCTCGATCTGCCAACGCCTGCGGTACACCTGCCCGACCCCCTGCGGCAGGAGGTCGGGCAGGCTGGTCAGCAGGCTAATGGGTTTCCCGGGATTGCGTTCATCGAAGATCACCACCTCGCGGAGGACCTGCCCGGGCGCGGTCACCCCCGGCTGGGAGGGTTTCAGCCGCACCCGCCGCTCAGCCAGCACCCCGGCGGCGAGTTGCTCGGGGGTCGGGGTGAGCTCCTCAATGACTTCCAGGCACTGGCTGGTTTTGATCCGCAATACGAAGTCGGCCCGGGCCGTCAGCAGGTCCTGGCCCGGTGCGAAGCTGAAGATGCCGCGGTCGGCGATGTACAATGCTTCGGCTTTGATCTCGCATCGAGCGGCGGCAGTTTCACTGCTACCCTTGCCGTTGATCTCCAGCCCATCGATGAGTCCGGTCGCGCAGCAGTACTTGAGGTCGAGTCGGATCTTGCGGTCGTCCCGACCCCCGCTGCCGCCAGGTTTACGCTGACGCAACGCCCACGCCACATCGCCGGCCACCGAGAACAACGAACCGTCCACCGCGGTGGCCCGCCGGAGGAGTTGGTCAAGTTGGCGGTCGGTCTGTGGCAACTGCGGGACCTTGGCCCGCAGGTCGGCGATCAGCGGCTGAAGTAGTTCCGGATCGAGACAGGCGTTGGCATCGGAGATCGTCGAACGACAGGCACGATCGACGCCGAGGCACGCCCGCAAGCCCGGCGTGGCACTGGCGTCCTCCAGAGAACGGGGAATGCGGAGCGCGGGGTTATAAAACCCGAGCAGCTCAAGGGTGAACAGCTCGTCATAGTGCAACACGCGGTTGGGATGTTCGGAAAGCCGTCGCAACCGACGCAGATGCTTGCTGAGGATCTTGACGTACTTGGCCCCCCCCAACCGGTCGCTGGCCCCGGACCGGGAAACTAAAGCCACCGCCTTGTCCCGCACAGAACGACCCACGGGACTAAGAAACCATGACGAGAGTTCAAGCGCAAGTCAAAATATTGTTTATGTCCAAACTACGGGCGGTATTGTTTGACACTCCGAACAAATACCGTACAATACGCTGTGTCCTGCACCACACCGCATCTCCCTAACTACCAACTTCCGCCTCCCCGCAAGATCTATCAAAATGTCCCACAATGGGGCGCAATGTCCCACATCTCATTTCACTCGCCCCCAAATCCCAAGCACAAATCCAATATTCTCCCCTCCTCCGTTGCCTCTCCGTGCCCTCGGTACCTCTAAATGGTACCTGCGGGGAGCGGTCCATTCCCCGTCTACGCCCCGCAACTCATGGACATTTCCTCCATTTTCCCGACCACTATCTTTACCAATTCAGTATGATCTCCACCCGGAGAAGGTAGGTCTCCGCTTAGCTCACTCACCGACACCCCTCAGGAGAGATACGTATGTCGCTTAAATCGCTCATCGCCACCGGGACGAAACTTTGGCTTGACTCCATTGACCCCGAGCTTACCGTCAAAAATCGGGCCCTCGGTGCCACAGGGGCGACGTCCAACCCCATCATTGTCTCGAGCATCCTCGAGTCCGGTAAGTTCGACGCTCAGATCATGAAGCTTGCCGAAAAGGGCCACACCGACGAGGAGATCGCCTGGGCCATGACCGACACCCTCGTCTCCGAAGCCCAGAAGGTGTTCGCCGGCGTCTCCGATTCAACGCACTGCAACGACGGCTGGGTGTCTTTCGAGCTCGATCCCCTCATTGAAGACGTCGCCCTGAACATGCCCCATGCCGAACGCGTCAAGAAGTACGTCGAACTCGGCAAGAAGTACTCCGCCGGCCACAAAAACCGCATGATCAAGGTCCCCGCCACCCCCGCCGGCCTCGAAGCCGCCGAGCACCTCGCAGCCCACGGCATCACTCTCAACGTCACCCTCATCTTCTCCGAGCGTCAATACAAAATCGCGCGCGAAAACGTCTGGAAGGGCGCACAGCGCCGTCCCGGCGGCTTGGACGGGTTCAAGTCCGTCTACTCGATTTTCGTCTCCCGCGTCGACGTCTGGACCGAGTCGGCCTATCCCGGCCTCTCTAAAGATGCTCAAGGCCTCGTCGGCTTGGTCAACGTCAAACGCCTCTGGCAAATGAACCAAGAGTTCTGGGCCCCCAAGAAGCTCAAGCTCCAGCAGGAAATCATCTTCGCCTCCACCGGCGCAAAAAAGATGAAAACCTACGAACCCACCGCCGACAAGTACGTCGCCGCACTCGCCGGCTCGGACATCCAAACCAACCCCCCAGCCACCAACGACGCCGTCGAAAAGCTCGGCAACACCTACACCCGCCAAGTCGACGTCATGCCCCCAGCCGCCGTGCTCGCCGAAATCGATAAGACCGTCGATCAAGCCAAGCTCGAAACAACCCTCATGTCCGAAGGCCTCGCCAAGTTCGCCGACCCCCACAAAGGCCTCCTCAAAACCATCGCCACCAAACGCGCATCCCTCGTCGGCGCCAAGTAACTGCTACCGGTCCCGCAACCCAACTCCCCCACCCCTCAGTGAATCACCGTGGGGTGTTCTTCCCATGGCCCACCCCTACGCCCGATAACCCGCCCCCGCCAGACGACCCCTCTGTTTACCAACACGTGGTTCGTTTGACCTGCACGCCCGCTGGAGATACAAACCCCGATCTCTGCCCGGTTTGTCTCTGATTCCGCGCCCCCTCTTCGGGTCGCGGGATCGGTCGGTAAACGAGGGCAAAAATGCGGCGTTGGCGGGCATTCCGGAGTTAGTTCCGGGCCCGCTGTAACGACCGTAAGGATTGTGTCGTCTTCAGCCTAGGTCCCGGCCGTGTTTTCGAGGTGAGGGGTCTGACGGTGTCGTGTGTTCGACACCCCACAGACGCCCCCCCAGCACCGGCCGGTCCGGAGGATCTCATGTCGGCTCCGCTGCCTTCCCGTCTCGCCCGTCGTTTTTCCGCCCTTTCCTCCGCCGTCTCACGCACGCTGCGTGATTTCGCCCCGGAGGTTCCTTCAATGGCCCCCAGTCGCGCCGGCGGCAGCCACACCGAGCTCCTCGAGCCACGCCGCCTGCTCACCACCCTCGTCGGCGGAGACAGCTTCGAATACACCACGCCCGACCCCGCCAGCCCCGGCACGCGCATTACCAACCGGATCGTGCTCACCGGCAACATCACCGCCGAGCTCATCGGGGGAACGCTCCTCCCGGGCTCGAACCAGGTCGTCATCTCCGACGTCCCCGGCGCATTCAACCAGTCGCAAATTCGCGGCTTAGGGCAGTTTAGCAACGTACCCCAAGCCCCGGTGCTGGGCGGCATTGGCGGCGGTCAGGGCACGCAAGCGGTGTCTGGGACGAACGCCGCCCCCGGCGGGATGACGATCGTCTCCAACCCCCCGTTCAACCAGCAGGGCCAGGTCAACTACGCCGGCGGTTCGACCGCGTTCAACATGCGCAACTTCGCCGTCGCCGCCGACGGCCAGTATTACGGCATTAACGTCGTCAAAATCGGCACGCAGGGCACCGCCGGCGAAGTCTCGATCACACAGCTGGTCCGCATCTCCGCCAACGGAACCACCGCCACCGTCATCGCCGAGCTCGGCTCGCGCCTGTCGGCCCTGACCAGCGGTTCGAACTTCTTCGACGGCAACGGCGTTGAGTCGATCACGGCAGCCGCGTTCGACCCGATTGACGGCCGGCTGTACTTCGTGGTCCGGGGCAACAATCGCGGCGCGTTCACACCGGCCGCCGGTCAGCCCGCGATCACTCCACTGGCGACGCAGCAGCTGTTCTCCCTCGCGGTAACCAGCAGCTCGACGCCCAACCAGATCCTGGCGTCGGTTTTGGCGACCCCGGGCTCTTTCGGCCGTTCCTCCACGGTCGACACGCTGGTCAACGCCATCGCCTTCGACCGCATCGGAGACACGTCACGGGCCGTCGGGTTTCTGGTCGACGCCCAAGGCGGTGGGATCTTTGACATCAACCGCGCGAACACCAACACGCTCAACCAGCTCGTCCGCGTGAGCAACGGCACGGTGAACATCACCTCGGTCACTGGGCTGGGTTTTGTCAGCGAAGACCCCGCAGCCCGGGACAACCTGGTGTATGCGGTGGAGTCGGGCACAGCCGGTACGGCGCTGGGGACGACGGCCGTCGTCCTGGCGTCCACCACCCTCGGGCCGCAGGTGCTGCTGGTCGACCGCACCAGCGGCGTCGCGCAGCAGCTCGGAGCTCTGGGCGCCCAAGCCGCCGCGGGTGGCGCGGGCACGAGCAACCTCGGCTTGGACATTCAGTCCCTCGCCTTCGACCCATTCCGGCGGAACCCATTCACCGGCCAGCGTGGCGTGCTCCTCGCGATCGACAACACGATCGACGCGCTTGCCTTCATCGAATCGCGCAACCGCCTGCCCAACGTGGGGGCCTTCGCGCTGTTCATTTCGTCTGCGGACTCGACTTCGTCGATCGTCGTCGGGCAGGTCGCCGCGTTCAACGCCACCACCCCCAACGTCGAGCGTCCGATGTTGCCGTTCACCGGCTCGGCGGGCACACTCCGCGTGACTTCCGCCAACGGCCAGGGCCTTATCAACCTCACCTCGCCGACCGGAATCGGCGGCGTGTTCCTCGGTCTGAAAACGTCGGGCAACACCGACGCCGACCTGAACAACATTCCGATCATCACCGGCACGCTGTCGACGGCGCTCGGCGTCCGCGGCGCGGGCCCGGTGACCGCTGGGATCTACACGTCGGCTTCGCTCTTGTCGGCGCTGACCAACCAGGGCGGCCTGTCGAACCGGCTGATCGGAAACAACGTCTCCGACGTCAGCGGTTTGGTGGTCAACAACGCCGGACAGATCTTCGTTGTCGACACTGACGGGGTCAACGCCGACGGAACCCCCTACGACGGCGACCAGCTCTACCTCATCGACCCGAACACCGGTTTGGCGATCCTCCCCCCAGTCAACATCATCGACAACACGTCGGCGGGCAGCCCGCTGATCAACAACCGAGGTATCACCCTCACCGACGACCCCGAGCGGATCCTCGCGGTATTCCTGCAGCGTTTGACCAGCGACCCGACCAACCAGCCGACCAACCAGAGCGCCCTCCCCGGCTCGCTGAACCTCGGTATCGAGAACGCCACCGCGCTCTCCCTGTCGATCTCCGGCGCCGGCCCGAACGGGTTCATTCTCGCCGACACCGGCACGACCCGGATCCTGTACAGCTTCACCCGCGTGGGTAGCGGAAACGTGACCTTCACCCGACTCGGCCCGATCGTCGATGCCGACGGCAACTCGGTCTCGGCTGCCCGGGCGCTCGGCGTCAATTCCACCGGCCAGCTCTTCACCGTCGGATTCCCGCAGGGCAACCCCGTGGCCAGCCAGAACGTAGGTGGGACCCCGGTCAACCTGTCCAGCATCGACGCGCGGAACCTGACGTACGC
>JBBRUM010000123.1:0-9123 GCA_038247815.1 Tepidisphaerales bacterium
CCGCCCCATTGCCCGGCGTTCCACGCCGCGCTTCCGGTTCCGGTCCCGGCGGTGTCGTTGATTCGAACTCCCGCGTCGATCGCCATGTCGAAGCCCTCATAGGCAATCGGAGCCGCAGACACGGTTGCCGCCGCCGCCACCAGGACGCCGACCGACAAGATTGAACTGAAACATTTTCTCATACGACTACTCTCCTCAACCCCGCTTGAAGATGTGTCATGCCGATGGTGGGGGTCTAAGAACCACCGGCACGATTCCGAACGTTCAACTTTTACTGATCTAATTCGCGGCCCGGCCGCGCCGTCTACCGCCGAGCGCGAGAACTCCCGCAGCCAGCAATCCAACCGTGCCGGGCTCGGGAATGACCACCGCACCACGGCCACCGCCGCCGAGCAGTGCCGCGACAAAACCATTGATGTCTGAGTCGAGAACTTCGCCATCATCGTTGAAGTCCCCAATGAAGGTGAATTCTTCAATCGTGCGATCGGGAAAAAGTGCAACCAAGCCCGCGAAGTCGCCGGTGAGCGCTTGGACGAACAGTTGGATGTCCGAGTCAAGAACCTCGCCGTCAAAATTAAAGTCACCCGGCAGCAACGACGGAGGTAAGCTTATCGGCGCCACATCGAGGAATGTCCTACCCAGCCGGAACTCGTCGACGGACGACTCGGATTGGCCGTCGAACTGCCCCAGCCTGACGCGGTCAAAGCTGAACGCGGAGAACAAGTCGAGACCGGCCGCCGTCGTCCAGGAAGCATCGTCCGTGGGAGCGCCGTCGGAAATGTCGGGATTCACCCAGTGCCAAGCCTTCCTAAGTCCCATGTCGTAACGCGAGAGCACGAGGGCCTTGGGTGTGACAAACACGGAATCGAAGTTGATGATTGTGCCCGCGTCGCCTAGGTTCGTCGCTTCAAAGCGCCGCGTGAACGGGTCGCCGAAGAAGTCAACGGTATCGATGGAACCCCAAAAATTGCCGCCCGGCTTGCCGACGAAGTTTCGCTCGGTACCCCCGCTGAACAGCGAGTACCCGAAGCTGCTGCTTACATCGTTTTTCACGATGTCAATGATCGCGCTGATCCAGTAGACGCCGCTGGCCGGCTGAACGCCGAAGGAGCGAAAGACCTCGTCGTTCCCTTGCTGTTCCGGAGTCTGAATCCGCGCCGTGCCCTTGCCACCCGTTACTGCAAGTTGCCCATAGCTGAGGCCCGGGTTGCTCCGGAAGAAGGAGCCATTGTTGCCGGTCCAAGTCGAGGCGGCCCAAGCGGCGGAGCCACCACCGGAACCGGCTGTACCGATGATGTTTCCGGTCTCGTTGTTGGTCAGATCAAAGCCCTCATATGCGATGAGCTGGGCTTGCGTAGCGCTGGCGGCGTACGCGATCGTCGAAACTCCAAAGATTACTGCTGCACGTTTCATCTTGTTCTCCTCCAAAAAAAAGTACTACTTTGTCCCTTCGCGAATCGAACCCTTACCGCTCCCCGCCGGCTTACCGAACGGCGTCTCTCAGCGGCCACGAGAAAATACCGGTGATCGGGAAATTGACCGGGGGCGGATTGTTGATCGGCTTGATCGCCACCAATTCCTTCCTCGCCATTGTCCTCGCCGAGCCGTCGGGGAAGAGACAGTTGGCGAAGTTGTTGTGGCGGCGATGTATCCAGTTCCTAAATGACGCGGCTTCGGTGGTTTGAAACGTGTCGGGCTGGGAAAAGGCGTTGAAGCTCTGTCCGACGATCACCGAATCGGCAACATATGGAACGTCTTGTGCGATCATGTTGAACTTCGTCGCGCCGCCGCCGAAGGTTTCGTTCATTCCCGTCGGACGCGACCCGTCAAGTCGGAACCAGCGCTCGGGGGAACCGTTGCTCCGTCGGAAGTTCTGCTGCGCGGACCTCATCCCGTACGCATGCCGCGTCGTTGCAACGCCGCCGGCATACGCCCTCCCCGAACCGCCGCTGTACCCGACCTCGGGTGCGATCGACGGACACGAAATGATATTCGGGAACGGCAGGATCGACTCGAAAATGAACGGGTTGGTCCCCGCCGTCGTCTTCTCTGTTCGCGCGTCGGGAAGGTAGCCCCGGTCGAAGAGTGTGTCGGGCCATGTCGCCGCGGGCCTGAACGCCACAAACGTGTTGGTGTTCATCGGAACTGCCATCGTCCCGAATGGCGCGGGAAGCCAGTCTTTGTTGTCCTGTGCGTACGATCGAACCGCGATCCCGATCTGCCTCAGATTGCTCAGGCACTGAACCCCCACCGCACTGGCCCGTGCCTTGTTCAGGGAAGGCAGCAGAATCGATATCAACACCGCAATAATGCCAATAACCACCAAAAGCTCGACGAGGGTGAATCCTTTGCACGATCTGAAAGTGGCTCTATTGTTGTACTTCATCATGACCTCTTGAGTATGGCTTTCGTTCGCGCTGGCCGCGCGGTTAGATGACTGTTCGAAAAGCGTCGGAGAACTCGTTCTTCCCGGTGGCCGGTGGCGTAAACGTGGACCCGGTGAAAAGTGTCAGCGGCAGGACGACCGATGGCGTCTCAGCGCCGTCGTCGTCCAACTTTTTCAGCAACATCCGCGCCGCGTTTCTACCGACGTCCATCGTCGGGACGCAGAGTGTTGCCAGTTCGATCCCGCCGGCATCTAGCTTCCCGTCGTCCACCCCAACCAGCGCCAAGTCACCCGGAACCTTCATTCCCAACTGCATCGCCGCGATCAGGAAGGGCTCAATGTCGTCCGAGCCGCCGTAAGTCACCACCGCAGTGGGACGACGAGGACCCGACATCACCACCCTCGCCCTGGCCAGGCGTTCCTGAGGCAAGAGCAGGCCCGACCCGGAGGGAAACTCGGGTTCCAAGACCCACGGCAGCAACCCCGCCTCGGACATCGCCGCCTCATACCCCGCACGTCGGTCGGCCCGACTGTAGTGATATGCCCTGGAACTTGACGCATACAGAATGCGACTATGCCCCATGGAGAGCAGCCGCTTGGTCACTTCCTTAAAGGGTTCATAGTCATCGATATATACCGCATCTTTACTGGCACGAGTGTTTACCCAAACCGCAGGAAGACGGTATTGATCTATCAACCGCGACATCTCCGCGGGGGCGTTCTCGTTATAGAACACCAACAGCCCATCGACCGACCACTCACGCAATAGGCGAGGCATCGCCGAAGTGTCCGTCAGTCGAGAGTCGGCGACCGGGCTCATCACCATCCGCAGGTCGTGCTCCATCAGCACTTCTTGAATTCCGGCGATGGTCCAGATCCCCAATCCCGTAAAAGCAAGATTCTGAGCCTGAAGAACCCCGATCGCACTGAACTTTCCACTCCGAATCGAACGCGCTGAGCTGTTCGGACGATACCCCAACTCCAACGCCGCCATTCGAACTCGCTCGCGAGTCCTCTCTGGAATCGAGTAGTGATTCCGCAGCGCGTAAGACACGGTAACGTGGCTCACGCCGAGCTTATTCGCAATGTCCCGCAAAGTTGTTGCCATCGATTGCATGCTATCTCACTTAACCGTGAAAGTACACCTGAAATACCGAATGCACAACGCAATAATTTACTTAACCTGTTAAGTGATCGAGGAGGTAAAACCAACTGGCATGATATTGACTTTTTACCCCTTTCTGGCGTCGTGGACCGTGCAGCGATCGCTCCAAAACTCGGTCGGGCGAACCGCACTTCGCCAATCGGTCAGTGATTTACTGCTACCCGTGACATCTCCGACGAGCGGTTTGGTGTGGTCTCCGGGCGTCGGTTTTTATGGGCAGCCGACCGCCCGCTCGTTCGACCGCCCGCTCGGGCGCGACGCTTCGGGACGGCAGGGTTTCCGGTTCCACGACGTTAATTCGACCAGGACGGGCGGATCGACCGAAGTCGCAGCAACTTGCATTTTGGAATTCAATTTGCAATTAGTAACGCTTGCGTCGGCCTTGGTGTTTTTTCAGCGGGTCGGCAGATCGGCGGAGTATCGATCTCTCCGTAGTTCGTCTGGTAAGTAGTTTTCATGGGGAATCTGCTGCCCACTCATCGCGCGTGCTAGATCGGTCGTGGTATAGATCATGGAATGTCAACTGAAGCAATCAAAACCGAAGCACTCCCTACCGGAGAGTGTACGATGGAATCGCTGACTTGGCGGTTTCCGCTTCCGAGAACGCACGCGGGAATTACCCTCGCCAATGGCCTGCAGGGTGTTTTAGTTTGGGGAGTTCGGACACTCTCGCTTACGATCGGGCGCAACGGCTTCTGGGATCGTCGGGGCGGCAATCCGTTCTCCGAGCGGATCGATTTTAAAACGCTCAAGTCGCTTCTCGGTTCCGGGGGTGAGGAGCGTGTTCGCGAGATCTTCCGGAACGCGGCGACTGATTCGGGACGTCCCGATGCTCCGACTCAGATTCCCTGCGGTCGAATCGACATCGAGTTTCCGGAGGGTTTACGACCCGATGTGGCGACGTTTTCGACGGATACGGGGGCGCTGTCGGTCGTGCTTACGTCGCCCGGCCGTGCTGCAGAGTGCATGGTGCTTCGACAGTCATTGACTTCCGAGCTGATCTGGATCGAGGTTCCCCCACTCTTGCGGGGTCGACTGCGGATCAGTTTCGAGCCCGCGTGGACCCACATCGGCGAGCATCTTCAAAAGGTGGGTTGTCAGCCGCCCACCCGTGAATCCTTGGGCGCGTCAATTCCCGGGGAGATCGTGGTTCAGTGCCTCCCAGCCGACCCCGCCATGGCGCTCGCGTGGGCGGACCACGGTACGCACATCGCCATCTCGACGGCGCTGGGCGAGTCCGTTTCGGCGGACCCTGGCGTCGCGGCAAGGGGGGTGCTTTTCACCAAAGATCTCGATTGCCACGCCCGCTCGGCGGCCGATTGGTGGAGTGCGTACTTCCGCGACGTACCGAAGCTCGACATTCCCGATGCTTCCGTCGCCCGATCTTTTCGTCATGGGCTGATGAAGTTCGCGGGTCTGACCCATCCATCCGGCGTGGCGGCGACTCTTCAGGGACCCTGGATGGAGGAGTATCAGATCTGCCCGTGGAGCAATGACTATCACTTCAACATCAATCTTCAGTTGTGCTATTGGCCGGCGCTGGCGTTGGGCCGGTTCGAGCACCTCACGCCGTTGTGGTCATTGGTTCACAGCTGGTTTCCACGCCTCCGCGAGGTCGGCGAACACTTTTTCGGAACGCCCGGGGCCATGATGCTCCCACACGCCACCGATGACACCTGCCAAGCCATTGGCACCTTCTGGCAGGGCACGGTCGATCACGCATCCACCGCGTGGATCGCACAGCTTGCCTTTCTGCACTACCAGCACGCCTACGACATCGAGCTCCTCCGAGACGTGGCCCACCCGCTGCTTGTGGGGGCATTCGAGGGCTTCTGGGCGATGCTCGACCGAAACGACGACGCAGCCGCGGGCACCCAACTCAGCCTTCCCGTCAGTGTCTCACCGGAGTTTGGCGAGGGGGGTGTGGGGATGTGGGGTGCCAACGCGAGTTTTCAGCTTGCCGCGGCGCATCGGGTGGCGCGGGCACTGTCGCTGTCGGCGGCTGAACTGGGTCTGCCCGAGGACCCGCGCTGGGCGACGCTTCGCGCGCAACTTCCCCAAGCTTCCACCACCGAGGTCCTCCTCGGCCCGTGGGACAACCCCGAGTCTCCCAAGCGTCGGCGAATCGCTTTGTGGGAGGGACAAGACCTGACCTATTCGCACCGGCACCACTCTCACCTCGCTGGAATCTACCCGTTTTCCACACTCGATCACGGGGACCCCGCCGTTCGCCCGCTTATCGAGGAGTCGCTAAAGCACTGGTCGAACATGGGATCCGGCCAATGGTGCGCGTGGGGACTCACCTGGGCAGCCGCGATCTGTGCCCGGACGGACCGGCCCGACGCGGCGCTGGCGTGGTTGCACTGGCTCATCGACAACTGCGAGAACGAGGGGAACAACCTTTCTGTGTCGGGCCTTTTGGGCTCGATGCAGGAGTGGTGCGGCAGCGACGACGCCCGGCGGAAGATGCATGAACCGCGGCAGTTCGAAATCATGCAGCTCGACGCCCATATGGGCGTGCTAACGGCTGTGATGGAGCTGCTGGTGCAATCGCGCGACGACGGGATTCATGTGGTCCCCCGCGTCCCGTGGCGGTGGCGCGAGTTCTGCTTCGACGGAATTCACGCGGCGGGCGCATTCGTTATCGGAGCGACCATCGCCGAGGGACGAACCTCGTCAATCCGCATCCTCAGTCGCGCCGGCAAACCCCTCCGACTTCGCCACGGCCTCGGCGACCGTTGGACTCTCGACGGCCAGCCCCGCACCGGCGACTCTCTCGACACGCCAACACGCCACGGCCAAACACTTCTTCTTGCAAGAGTTTGACGACGCCACACCGCCCGAAGCTTAAAACCTCACTCCAACGGGTTTGCGAATCTTGCCAAAGAGGCTTTACGCGCAGAGTCAGCGGCGCTTACCAAGTCCGCAATCTACTTACCAACACGGCGGTGGTCGTCCCGTATTCCAGCCATGTGCTATGTTCGCACGGTGCGGGAGCGTTGGAAGCTCCCGGTTCTGAAATCAACTGCGGTGTCCGGGAGTTGTTTCAATGCTGCCATCCGATCGCCCACGGCCGCTGCGCCGTCATGCCGTTCATTGCCGGATCGAAGCGCTTGAGTTCCGTCGCCTCCTTACCGCATTTTTCGTCTCCACCACCGGTAGCGACGGCAACTTGGGCACGTCTTTGGGATCCCCGTTCCGCACGATTCAGCAGGCCGTCAACGCCGCGCTCCCCGGCGACACGGTATTCGTTCGTGGCGGCACTTACCGCGAAACGGTCTCGACCCCCCGGTCGGGCACGGCCGCCGCCCGAATCACCATTGAGAGCTACCAGGGCGAGGCCGTGAAGTTGTCGGGCACCGACCGCCTCCCCGGCCCCTGGACGTCCGTCGGCAACGAGGTGTATCGCGCCCCGATGGCGTGGAACTACCAGTTCGAGAATCAAAGCGCCGCGTACAACTCCAACCAACTCTTCTTCGGCGGCGCGATGATGCACCTCGCCCGCTGGCCCGACCAGACCAACCCGGACCTCCTGCGGCCCTCGAACGCAATCGCCGACAACATCATCTTTTCCAAGAGCAACCCCGCCCTGGCTTCGAACGACCTCGCCACGATCACAGACGCCCAGTTCACCGATAGCCCGACCCGTTGGATCGGAGCAAGGATCTGGGTCAATCTCTCACGCCCCTCGTTCGACGGCCAAGGCCAGACCGGGACCGTCGTGGCCGCATCCGCCAACAGTATCACCGTCACCGGGATCGACACCCGCGGCGGTCTGCAGGCTTGGGGCATCGGCACGGGAACCGAGTATTACCTCTTCCAGCCCACCCTCGCCTCCCTCAACGCCTCCGGCGGGATCGCGGCTGGCATTGACCGCGGGGAGTGGTTCCTCGACACCTCCGCTCAGCAGGTTTACGTCCGAACCCCGGCCGGACTCCAGCCCGGCTCCGACAGCGTGGAAGCCAAACGCCGCACGTTCGCCTTCAACCTCGACGGAGACAGTTTCATCACACTCCGCCGGTTCAACCTCTTCGCAACCTCCCTCACCACCGACTCGCTCTCTCCCAACCGCAACGTACTTGGCGGCGTCGCCGCGGCGAGCAACATCCTCATCGACGCCTTCGACGTGCAGCATGTCACCCACTTCACCGACCAAGCCGGTAACTACCAGATGCAATGGCCGCAGAAGTCCGGCCTGATCCTCAGCGGGTCGGACATAGTGCTGAGCAACAGCACCTTTCGATACAGTTCCGGTTCCGGCGTGAGCATCATCGGCCGGCGGAACAAGGTTCTGCACAGCGTCTTTCGAGACCTCAATCTCGCCATCACCGACGCCGGCGTCATCAATTTCGGAAAGACATTCGACCCCGGCCCGTTCCGGGTCGTCAGCGAAGACCACGAGTTCGCCCACAACCACATCTACGACTCGCCCCAGCAGGGCATCAACATCCGCGGCCTCCAGAGTAGCACCAACAGCCCGACCGACGCGCGTGCCCGCATCCACCACAACCTCATTCACGACGTCATGCTCCGGGCGTTCGACTCCGGGGCCATCGACTCGGCCGGTATCAATCATCAGTTCATCCGGATCGACCACAATGTGATCTTCAACGTGGTCGGCGAGCTGAACTTCGGTATTTACTTCGACTTCTCCTCCTCCGCGATCATCGACCACAACGTCGTGTACAACGTCACCAACCCCATAAACATCAACTGGGACCCGTCCGCCGGGCCGCAGAACATGTGGGTTCTGAGCAATACCGCGATATCAAGCAATCCCGCGCTGCCCGGGCTGGGGTCGCTCGCCGACGCCAGCGTCGGCAGCGTCATCCGCAACAACATCCTCAGCGCTTCAATCTACACACCCACCGGCGCGACCGTCTCGAACAACCTCGTGTCCGCAAGCGCCCTTTTCGTCGACGCAATCAACCCGGCGATGGCGTCGCGCAATTTTCAACTGGCGCTGACCGCGGCGGGCGCGATCAATCAGGGGGTGTCCGTCCCTCCCTACAACGACCCCGCCGTCGGACCGCCCGACCTTGGCGCTTACGAATACGGACTTCCGCCGTGGCGCGCGGGGGCCAACGAATCATTCGCCCCCGCGTTCTGGACAGTTTCCGGTCGTACCTACCGCGACGGCAACCGCAACTCGATCCCCGACGCGGCCGACCCTCCGCTACCCAACCGCACCGTCTATCTCGACATGAACAACAACGGAGTCTTCGACTCCATCATCTCGACAAACTACAACTCTTCCGGCCCGCCCAACACGATTCCCGACGGCAACCCCGCCGGAGGACAGCGCCGCGTCACCATTTCCGCCGCCACCGGCCTCATCACCGACCTCGACATTACCCTCTCAATTTCCCACGCCTCCGTCCGCGACCTCACCGCCGACCTCATCGCCCCCGACGGAACCATCCTGCGACTCTTCACCCGTATCGGCGGGTTCGGCGACAACTTTACGAGCACAACCCTCGACGATTCGGCGACATCGCCGATCTCCAGCGGCACGGCACCGTTCACGGGCCGATTCCGCCCAGTCGGAGCCGGCGGGCTGGCCATCTTCCCC
>JBBRUM010000124.1:0-9115 GCA_038247815.1 Tepidisphaerales bacterium
CTGGCGTCCGTCGAAGGATCGGCGGTTGCCCTTTCTAGGTTGCGGCTTCGGTGCTGTGACCGTTTGTCAGGAAGGTCTGGGGCTTGCCATGGCAATTTTGTGCGACACGCAAATTCGTGAACTCATAGGTATTGAACCGTTTGAGGACAACGTGAAAAGGCCGGGGAAGATTTCCTACGGCGTTTCCTCGTACGGTTACGACCTTCGGGTGGGTTCGGTTTTTAAGATATTTACGAATGTGAATTCGGAGATCGTGGACCCGAAGCGGTTTTCCGAGCGGTCGTTTGTGACGATCGACACAGAGATTGAGGGGAAGAACTACATTTTGATCCCGCCGAACTCGTTTGCGCTGTGCGAAACGGTGGAGGTGGTGGAGATGCCGCGGGGGTATTTGGCGATTTGCGTGGGGAAGTCGACCTACGCGCGATGCGGGATCATTTTGAACGTGACGCCGATCGAGCCGGAGTGGCGTGGGAAGATCACGCTGGAGATTTCGAACACAACGCCGTTGCCGGCGAAGATATACGCCAACGAGGGGATCGCGCAGTTGATTTTCCTCAAGGGCGAGCGGGTGTGTTCGAAGAGCTACGCGGACAAGATGGGGAAGTATCAGGATCAGGCGGGATTGACGTTACCGCGGGTTGATTAGTTGGCCGTGCTGGCGTGTGCCCCCGTGGCCCGGGGGAGGCGCATCGTACGTGGCAGCGTGTCCACCCATTTACTGCAGTTCTGGACCTCCGGCACTTTTGGCGAAACTCATGCACGGCGAAGTCACCTGGGACCATCTCGACAGACTCGTGGAGGCGTATGCGGCGGCGTCGCTGTACGTGTCGGAGCTGCGCGATTTGGAGACGCGGATTTCGCGGGCCGCTGCGGACATACTGCGGTATAACGGTTCCTTTGATGATTTGACGGGGTTGCTGGCGACGCGGTCGCCGACGCGTGAGCTGATGACGCGGCGGATTGCGTGGGCGGCGCAGCATGTGCTGAGGCAGCGGGCGTGGGTGGTGGGGTCGAAGTTGCTGGTGAAACTGCCGGGGGACAGTGGGTGGGCGTCGCCGATGTTGGATCAGATGCGGATGCTTGGATTTGTTTCGGCGGGTGAGCGTGAGTCCGAGCCGGATTTTTCGATGGGGGAGGCGGCGGCTGGGTCGGCGGATAATTTGGCGGTGGTGGGGCAGGCGGATTCGGCGTTTGAGGTTCCGGTGCTGGACAAGCTGGATGCGATGTTGGCGTCGGCGGCTTCGGAGACGGTGTGGCTGGTGAAGGGGTGTTCGTATACTCAGGCGCGGCGTTTGAGTCCGGATTTGTGGGTGAATTCGGATCGGACGTCGTTGTTCGGGGTGGATGATCGGTTTATGACGCGGCTGTTTGTTTCGGGGAATCAGTTGCGGTCGTTGCTGGCGGCGCGGGATCTGGTGCAGGCGGCGCATCCGCGTCTGAAGATTCGGGCGGCGTTTTTTGTGTTGAATGATCCGGGGTGTTCGTGGCACTTTCAGGCGGCGGATCTGACAAGCGCCAAGCCGAACGTTTCGCGGGAGGCGCGGGTGCATCTGGACCCGTTTCCGGTGTTGGCGACGCACCGGCAGTTTGACTCGCACTTTCACGACGAGGGGATGGAACTGGCTGCGCTGCCGGACTGGGCGTCGGACGACCCGATGGCGGCGTTGCCGACTGACCGGCCGACACGTTCGCTGCTCATGCTGCAGGAGCTGTGGGGTCGGCAGTTGAATCGGCCGAAGCGGTTGTCGACGGCGAGCGGGGATGAGCTGGCGCAGGCGGTTGCGCGGAGGTCGGCTGTGTCGTTGGGACGGGACCAGTGGCGACACGACCTTGAGGACTGTTTGGAGCGGTCGGGGTTTGTGCGGCGGCTGCCGGACCGGCCGGGTCGATTTGCGATCACGCCGAAGGGGATCGCGAGGTTGCTGATTTTGCGTCAGAAGCTCGGCGCTTCGCCGCCGGTGACGACGGCATCGCTGTTGTCCCACATTACACATCAGGCCCGGCTGTGGGCGGCTGCACCGGTTACATGAATCACATTACAATAGGCGCCAACAATTTCGGCGGAAGGAATCGCCCCATCATGAAACAGAAGCTCATCATTGTCATGCTTGCAGCCGCGACGACGACCTGTACGTTCGGCTGTAATGACATCAAGACGGACAAAACGACGGACCCTTCGGTCGGGTCGGGCTTGGTGGCGAGGCCCAGCCCGACGGGTTACACGGTGCTGCGAAAGTCCGATCGTGCGTTTACGTACCTTGTGAACCAGGGAGGAACGATCACGGTTTACGATACAACAGCAGGCCGCCCCGTGATCTCGACGCAGGTCCCGCCGCAGACGCTGATACGGGTCGACCCGAAGCTGGGCGTGTTCACCGGCTCGGCGCAGGTGATCAAGGGCCCGCTGCCGGAGAAAAATACACGCGAGCTTCGGCTGAAGAATTGACCGCGCACTTGAGTACCCACGACCAAACAGCAACTACTGATTACCAGCTACTTACTATAAACAAAACACCTCCACCCTCTCTCGGATCTTTGCCATGAAAATTACACGCCGATTCACGAAGTCCAACACCGACGTTTTTTCCACCGTTTCGTATGACAAGCGGACCAGCCGGATCTCGAACCCGGACGGCTCGGTTGTGTTTGAAATGACCGACGCGGAGATTCCGACGTCGTGGTCGCAGCTTGCCACGGACATCATGGTGAGCAAGTATTTCCGCAAAGCCGGTGTGCCGCAGGTGAACGCGGACGGCAGCGCGGAGGTCGACGAGAAGGGCAACGCGGTGTTCGGTCCGGAGCGATCGGCGCGGCAGGTGATTCACCGGCTGGCCGGGTGCTGGCGTCATTGGGGCGAGACGCACAATTACTTTGACACGGCGGAGGACGCGCAGGCGTTTTACGACGAGCTGAGCTACATGCTGTTGCACCAGATGTGCGCGCCGAACTCGCCGCAGTGGTTCAACACGGGGCTGAATTTTGCATACGGAATCACGGGCCCGGCGCAGGGGCACCACTACTGCGATCCGGTGACCGGCGAGCTGAAGACGTCGAGTGACGCGTATACGCACCCGCAGCCGCATGCGTGCTTTATCCAGTCGGTGGCTGACGATTTGGTGAATCCCGGCGGGATCATGGATCTTTGGACGCGGGAGGCGCGGCTGTTTAAGTATGGGTCGGGGACGGGGAGCAACTTCTCCCGGATGCGCGGGGAGAACGAGCCGCTGTCGGGCGGGGGGAAGTCGTCGGGGCTGATGTCTTTCTTGAAGATCGGCGACCGGGCGGCCGGGGCGATCAAGTCGGGTGGGACGACGCGGCGGGCCGCCAAGATGGTGTGCCTGGACCTTGACCACCCGGATGTCGAGGCGTTTGTGAACTGGAAGGTGCGTGAGGAGCTGAAGGTGGCGTGCTTGGTCGAGGGGCTGAAGCACATCCCGGCGGATCAGCAGGATTTGGCGCGGAAGCTTGGGTTGAAGCTGGACTATGACTTTAACGGCGAGGCGTATTACACGGTGTCGGGGCAGAACTCGAACAACTCGGTGCGGATTCCGAACCGGTTTTTCAAGGCGCTCGAGAACGATGGAGATTGGACGCTGACGTGGCGGACGAATGGGAAGAAGGCGAAGACGGTGAAGGCGCGCGACCTGTGGGAGCAGATTTCGTACGCGGCGTGGCGCTCGGCTGACCCGGGCGTGCAGTTTGACGACACGATCAACCAGTGGCACACATGCCCGCGGTCGGGGCGGATCAACGCGAGCAACCCGTGCGTTACGGGCGACACGCGGGTGCTGACGCCGGGCGGTGTGTGGCGGCGGATTGATTCGATGATCCACTTGCCGTCGCGGGTGGTGACGAACCTGTCTTCGTCGGCGCGTCCGGCTCGCCAGGAAGTGCATGTGACGGATGGGGCTTTCCCGACGGGGAACCGCGAGGTGTTCGAGCTTCGCACGGCGGGGGGGTACACGCTGAAGCTGACGGGTGACCACAGGGTGTGGACGCCGAATCGGGGGTCGCACGGCGCGTGGACGCAAGCCAGGGATCTGGTTCCGGGTGATGAGCTTTCGCTGCCGGGGACGTTTACGCCGGATGTGAACACGTCCAACCCGGGTGAGATCGCCGAGCCGGTGGACGCGCAGTTTTTCCACCTTGCCGGGCTGTTCCTTTCGGACCGCAATGGCGATGTCGAGGCGTTGCACCTCGAGGGGCTGTTGTCGGATGCGACGGCGCAGGCGCTGTCGTCGTACGCGGCGACGACGTGGGGCGATGACGATTACGCGCTCGAGGGCGAGAACGGCGGGGGGGTGGCGGTGCTGACTTCGCGGCGGCTGATGTCGCGGATTCGGGCGTTTGTGACGGTGGCTCCGGATTCGTTGCCTCGGCTGGGCGATGAGGCGTTTACCTCGGGTTTGCCGGCGCAGAAGCACTTGCTTCGGGCGCTGTTCACAGCCGATGCGACGGTTGACGGCGGCGCGCTGGTGCTGCGGTCGGCGGCTGCGGGGTTGGTGTCGGACGTGCAGATGCTGCTGCTGGGTTTCGGTGTGAAGTCGGCGGCGGTGGTGGCGGAGGACGGGACGGCGTCGATGACGGTGACTGGGCGGTCGCTGGCGGCGTTTCGCCTGCACATTTCGCTTTTGCCGGGGGAGAAGCTCGAGGCGCTGAAGGCGCTGGCGCTGCCGGCGGTGTCTGCTTCGGCGCATACGGACACGCTCGCGTCGCTGACCGCCCTCGGCGTGGAGCAGGTGTTTGACCTTACCGAGCCGGTGACGCACTCGTTCGTGGCCAACGGGCTGTCGGTGCACAATTGCTCGGAGTACATGTTCCTTGACGACACGGCGTGCAACCTGGCGTCGCTGAACGTGCTGACGTTCTTCGACGCCGATGCGCGGCGGTTTGACCTCGAAGCCTATAAGCACGGCATTCGCATTTGGACGATGGTTCTGGAGATTTCGGTGCTGATGGCGTCGTTCCCGTCGGAGGAGATCGCCAGGCAGTCGTACAGGTATCGCACGCTGGGGCTGGGGTACGCCAACCTCGGGGCGATGCTGATGCAGGCTGGGATTCCGTACGATTCCTCGCGCGGCCGCGCCGTGTGCGCCGCCCTCACCGCGATCCTTACGGGCGAGTCGTACGCCACCTCCGCCGACATGGCCGCCGAGCACGGCGCTTTCGCCGGGTACGAGGAGAACCAAGCCGACATGCTCCGTGTCATTCGCAACCACCGCCGCGCCGCCCACGGGCAGAAGGCCCCGAACGTCGGCGGCTATGAAACGCTCGACATTCTCCCGGTCGAGATCGACGAATCCGAGTTCGGCCACGACCCGCTGGCGACGCGCGAGATGCTGCACGCTGCGCGGGAAACGTGGGACCGGGCGCTGCTGCTCGGCGGGAAGCACGGCTACCGCAACGCGCAGACCACCGTCATCGCCCCGACGGGCACGATCGGGCTGCTGATGGACTGCGACACGACCGGCGTCGAGCCTGACTTTGCGCTGGTGAAGTTCAAGAAGCTCGCGGGCGGCGGGTACTTCAAGATCGCCAACCAGTCGCTGCGCCCGTCGCTGGGGTCGCTGGGATACTCCCCGACGCAGACCGCCGAGATCATGGCCTTCGTCATGGGAACCATGTCCCTCGACGACACCCCCCACATCAACCGCCGCACCCTGCTGGCCAAGGGCCTGACCCCAGCGGACCTCGACAAGGTCGAGAAGTCGCTGCCGGGCATGTTTGAGATCTCCTTCGCCTTCGCCCCGTGGACGCTGGGCGCAGAAGCCATGAACCGCTTGGGCATCCCCGAGTCGGAATACTCCCAGCCGGGGTTCTCACTGCTGAAAAAGCTCGGGTTCACCAACCGGCAGATCAATACGGCCAACGACATCATCTGCGGCAGCGGAACGGTGGAGAATGCGCCGCACCTCAAGCCCGAGCACCTCCCCGTGTTCGACTGCGCCAACAAGTGCGGCAAGACCGGCCAGCGGTACATCGCCGCACAGGGCCACATCCGCATGATGGCCGCCGCCCAGCCGTTTATCTCCGGGGCGATCTCCAAAACCATCAACCTCCCCAACGACGCCACCCTCGTCGACATCAAAGCCGCGTACCAGCTCTCCTGGGAACTGGGCCTCAAAGCCAACGCCCTCTACCGCGACGGCTCGAAGCTCTCCCAGCCTCTGAACATCAAGTCCGACGAGGAACTCGATAACGCCGAAGACGACGACCAAGACAACGTAGATTCCGCGAAAGACGCCCTCGCCACCGACGCGGCGGCGGCTGTGGCGACGATCACGGCCATCGCCGGTTCCCCCGCGCCGTCGGACGTTTCCCCGCTGACGCCGGAGCACACGCGGGTAATCGAGCGGATCGTCGAGCGGGTGGTCGAGCGGCCGCTGCGCCGCCGCCTGCCCGACACGCGGCACGCGCTGACCCACAAGTTCGACGTCGGCGGCCACGAGGGATACATCACCGTCGGTTTGTATGAAGACGGTCAGCCGGGCGAGGTGTTCATCACCATGGCCAAGGAGGGCAGCACGATCGGCGGCTTGATGGACACGATCGCCACGTTGGTTTCGGTGTCGCTGCAGTACGGCGTGCCGACGGAGTCGCTTGTGCGGAAGTTTGAGCACGTGCGTTTCGAGCCCAACGGGATGACGCGGAACCCCGAGATCCCGATGGCCAAGAGCCTGGTGGACTACATCTTCCGCTGGCTGGCGATGGAGTTCGTCCCCGGCTACCGGGTAGCCAACGCCCCCCAGCGCCTCGGCAAGCCCGTCGCGAACGACCGCACCCCCGCCCCCACCCCGCCCGGACGAGTGCCGACTGAAAACCACAAACCCGAAGTCCGCGCCGTCGCCACCGCACCTTCGGCCTCCACCGTAAGCCCCCAGCCAGTCACGCTCACCATCCCCCCACAACTCTCCACCCGCCCCTCGCTCACCCCGCTGTCCCCCCTCGACCAGCAAAGCAGCGAGATGCAATCCGACGCCCCGGCATGCGATGTCTGCGGCAGTATCACCGTACGAAGCGGCACCTGCTACAAGTGCAGAAACTGCGGGAACTCGATGGGGTGCAGCTAATTGCTCGCCCCTTTTACCCCAGCTTCGCGCACGCACGCATCGTCCAGGGCAAACGCGCCGCGGCTAGACCGTCCATCCATGCCAACCGTTCTACGACAAGGCCCTTACCGGTTCTTCTTCTACTCGAATGAGAACAGCGAGCCCCCGCACATTCATGTCGAGCGCGACGACGGCCACGCCAAGTTCTGGCTGGGCCCCGTCACACTTGCCAGTTCAGGCGGATTCCGGTCGCACGAGCTTGCTGCACTGCTTACTATCGTTATCGCCGATCGCGACCTGTTTGAGAGGAGTTGGAATGAGCACTTCGGCCCCCCCCGGCACCCCTAGCCCCGCCCCCGTCTCGCATCCCCCCCGCGAGCCCCGCGCCGTCACGGTCTCCTTCACCGCCGACGCCCTGCACCTCGTCCTCGTCGACGGCCGCGAAGTCTTCGCACCACTTACCTGGTTCCCCCGTCTCCTGAACGCCACCCCCCCCCTACGTGCCAACCACCGCCTCATCGGCCTTGGTGTCGGTATCCACTGGCCCGACCTCGACGAAGTCTTCTCCGTCAGGGCATTGCTCGCGGCAGAGTGAATACCCACGAACCGAACATCCCCCCGAAATGTATTCCCACACTCCCTCCTCCAACGTTTGCGGTAGCATAACGGCGAGAAGCGACGCTTGGTGTAAGTGTAGAACCGGCGCGAACTCGAAGGGCCTCGTGAGGGGAGCACAGGGCTGTAACTGGCTCCGTTGACTGACCTCCCGCATGTGAATCCACGTCCACTATCGCCTCACTGAAGAAAATCCGCGACCTTGTCCTCTCCGGCGAATCGGACCAAGATGTCCGATTCGCCGACCTTCAAAGGCTTCTCGCGCTGAGGTTTTACCGGCCGTCTAAGCGGCAGCCATTACATTGTCTTTCACGACGGAATCGAGGAGATCATTAACCTGAAGCCCGCAAAAAAACGGGAAGGCCAAACCCTATCAGGTCAAACAAGTCCGCTGGCTCATAAGAATGTGCACCGGCAACCTACCGGAGCTCGGTGAATGAAGTACGAAGTCATGATCTACTCGAGCCAAGCCGACCACGCTTTCATCGCCGAAGTCCCCAAACTCTCCGGCTGAACGGCCCGTTACCCTACCAAAGCCAAGGCCCTCGCCGCCGTCGAGCTGGAAGCTAAAGAGTGGCTCGCCACGGCCAAAGCCCTCGGCCGCATCATCCCTTCCCCCAAGGGAGAGTTGATGTTCGCATAGCGCGCCGCGTTAAGGTGTTTCTTCGAGTTCGAAGAACCATGTAGTCGAAGGAAAGGGTCGGCATTGACACCACATTCGAAATCCCTACCTCCCCCACCCCGGATGTCGCCCTGCTGACACCACTCCTGCCCGATGCACTTTAGTCTATCGGAGGAATTCTATGAACTTCCCAATTTTAAAGTACCCCGCCGTGGTCACCGCTCACCGCGAGCTTCACTCTTCCGCTGATTCTTTTGCGCTTTCTCGTCGGTCGGCGATGTTGGGTTTGGGGGCTTCGGCGGTGGCGATGTCGGCGTTGGATTCGTCGTTGGGGGCGGCTTCCCAGCCGACGACGGCGCCGTCGGGCGGGCCGGGGACGGCGGGGTGGATGGGGGGCAGGGGGGATGACGGAGCATGCACACGGCGGCCACAGGGCTCGCTGCCTCGAAACCTGCACCGCCTGCTTCCAGTCCTGCAACGCCTGCTTCCAAGCCTGCAACGCGGCGCTGCTGCACTGCATCGAAAAGCTCGCAGCCGGTGAGACCTCCTACGCCTCGTGCGCCGCGCTCTTCGCGGACTGCCCCGAGTTCTGCATCACCTGCGAACGGCTTATGACCTGCAAGAGCGGCTTCACCGAGTTCTCCGCGTATGCAGGCGCCCAAGCCTGTTTGGCGTGCGCGGTTTCGTGCGACGAACACGCCGCCGACGCCGTCCTTGTCTCCCTCGCCAAAACCTGCCGCAAGTGCGCCGAGAGCTGCACCGCGATGCACAAGATCCCCCACCCCTAAACGCTACCCGGCCCCCCTCGCCCCCCTCGCCCCCCCTC
>JBBRUM010000125.1:0-9101 GCA_038247815.1 Tepidisphaerales bacterium
AGTTGCATGTTTTCGACGAGTCGTGTGAGACGTTGTGTTTCCGAGGCGACGATGCGGAGGAACTCACGGCGGGTGGATTCGTCGCGTGCGTCGCCGTCGAGGAGCATTTCGGTGTAGGCGTGGACGGATGAGAGGGGTGTTCGGAGTTCGTGTGCGACGGCGGCGGTAAGTTCGGCAGCCTGTCGGAGGGCGGGTACGTCGGTTTCCGCGAGGATGACGGCGGCGCCCCAGGGGCTGGGTCGTCCGTCGTCCTGATCGCAGAGGCAGAGGAGGGTGATGTCGAAGGTTCTTCGACCGAGGCGGGTTTCGACGACACGGCGTGTGGTTCGACTGGCGCCTCGGGAGTGGAGTGAGCGGGTTTGGGAGACGAGTTCGACGAGGACGGGATCGCCGACGAGACCCAGAACGTGTCCGAAGTGGCGTTTCCCTTCGGGCAGTCCGAAGAGCTTGGCGGCGGCGGTGCTGACGAGGACGACGTCGTCGAAGGGGTCGGTGACGATGACGGCTTGGGGGAGCGCCTCGAGGACTTGGCGTGCGTGTGCGCGTTCGGATTCGGCGACTTCGAGGCGGACTTCGAGTTCGGCTGCGCGTTGACTGAGTTCGGCGGCGGAGAAGAGCGAGGGGTTTTCGGTTGGGTCGCCGAGGGTGCGTGATTCCATGGACGCGAGGGGGCCGTGTTCCGCGGGGGAACGGTGCTCATCGGACTGGGCGTTTGCCGTAGAAGTGATCATTCCTGTGCGTCCGCCGTCGAGTGCGCCGACCGGTGCGAGGGTGGTTGTGGGGTGGTCGGGGTGTGTTTGGGGTGATTCAGCGGTCGCCGCCGATTGCGGCGGAGGCTTCGAGCTGGTTCATGAGTCGTTTTGCGAGTTCGTCGTCGGGTTTTATGGTGAGAGCCAGTGCGTATTGGCGGAGGGCTTCATCGCGGCGGCCGAGTTTTTCGAGGACGACTCCGGCCATGCAGATGGGCATGGGGTCGCGGGCATCGGCGTCGGAGGCGCGTCGGAAGGCTGCGAGTGCCTCGGGGAGTTTGTTCTGCTCCATGCGGACGTAGCCCATGAGCAGGTTGGCTTGGGGGTGGGTGGGGGCGAGAGCGAGTGCGCGTCGGACGGCGATTTCTGCGCGGCGAGTGTCGTTGACCTCGAGTGCGGCTTTGGCGAGGTTGAGTGTGAAGTTGACGTTTGCGGGTTGGAGGGTGCTGGCGGTTTCGAATGAAGCGCGTGCGTCCATGGGTCTGCCGAGCGCGAGTTGGCATTCGCCGGCGAGGGTGTGGAGGTCTGCGCGGTTCTTGAATTTTTCGCTTCGGAGGAGGCGTTCGATGTTTTCGAGGGCTTCGGGGTATTTGGCGGCGCTGTAGAGTGACTTGGCGAGTGTTTCGCGGAGGCCTTCATCGTCGGGTGCGAGCATGACGGCTTGGCGGAGCATGTCGACGGCTTCGGCGTGTCGGCGTTGGCGGACGAGGACGTGTCCCATGGCGGCGCGGACTTCGGAGGAGTTTTCGAAGGTTTTTTGGGAGGCCTGGAGGAGGTTGAGGGCGTCGCTTTCACGGTCGAGAGCGACGAGGGTTTCGGCTTGGGCGAGGACGTAGGCGACTTCCTTGGGGGCTTTTTGACTTGCGGAGGCGTAGAGGTCGAGGGCGGCGGGAAGGCGTTGCCAGCGTTGCATGATGACGCCGAGGTAGTAATCGGCGGCGGCGAAGGTTGGGTCTGAGGTCTGGGCGAATCGGAACTCGGCTTCGGCGAGTTCGAGGTTTCCTTGTTCGAAGGCGATGCGTCCGGAGAGTGTTCTGATTTCGGGGTTGTCGGGGAGGAGTTTGACGGCTTCGGTGACGGAGCTTCGGGCGGCGTCGAAGTTACCCTGGATGAACTGGTCGCGGGCGAGGGTGACCATGACGGTGGCGCGTGCGGCGCGCCATTGAGCGGTGGCGGCGTTCTTGTCGCCGTTTTTGTCCTTCTTGGGTATGCCCGCGCATCCCGCGACGAGCACAACAACCGCGGCGAGCAGGACGGGTATCATTTTGGATCGCGACATTTGACGGCCTCCGTTCGGATTACATCGGTCCTAATGGCGTTGCGCTTGACGCTTCCCGTCGGGATATGCGCGGCGGTCCAATAAACAAAGTCGGGCGGACTCCCTTCCGAGGGTCCGCCCGACCTGCACGACTGAGTATTCGGGTCGCTATTGCGGGAGCTCGACGACCTGGACGGAAGGCCGGGTCGAGGGCGCCTGGGCGACGGGCCGCGTGGCGAGGTGTTCATCGGGTAGGACGACGATGGCGGGCTCGACCTTGGTGATGGTGACGGAGTTATCGGGCTGGGTGGCGAGGGCGTCGGGTTGGATGTCTTCGGGGGCCGGCGCGGGGGCCGGGGCGCCCTTGGCGGGCGACGACCAGAACTTGGCCCAGAGGCTTTTGGCGGCGGGCTTGGGTTGGACCTTGGAGGTAGGGCCGACGTCAGCCGAGGGTGCGGACGGCGCGGGGCTAGCTGCGGGCGCGGGGGGGAGGACGACGTTATCGGGTGCGACCGGGGGCGGGGAGGCGGGGGTGAAGGGTGTGACTGGCGCGACGGTGACCGCGGGCGTGTTGGCCGGGTAAGGGGTGTTGGGCTGGGGGGGTGCCGGGGGTTGGAGGACGGTCATGGTGTCGGCGGGGTTTCCGCCTGCGCGGGGGAACTCATCGCTAACGCCCTGGGGCGGGGGGGTGTTGTCCTGGAGACGGCGGGACGCCGGCTGGGTGGCGGGCGTCATGCCGCTTTCGGCCATGGCACGTCGGCGGATGAAGCCCCGGATGGAGCTGTTGTCGACGACGGAGAGCTCGACGCCGGTGAGCTTTTCGCGCATCGAGATGGCTTCGTGGAACTTGGGATTGAGGTTGGTTGCGATATCGAGGTGCCAGATGGCCTTGGAGCTGTCGGGGTTTGGTTTGGCCATTTCGGCGACGGCTTTCTCGAAGCTGCTTTCGGCGAGGCGTTCTCGGCCGGTGGGCATCATCCCCTTGCGGACGCCGACGCGAAGCTTCTCCCAGTCTTTGCGGGAGGCTTCGGCTTCCTTGGAGAAGCCACTGTCGTCCTTGATGATGTGGGGGGTCAGGAGGATGATGACTTCCTCGCGAGCCGTGCGGTCGCGCTGGTTGCGGAAGAGTGCGCCGGCGACGGGGATCGAGCCGAGGAGCGGGACCTGGTTTTTCGACGAGTCGGAGCTTTCGCGGAAGAGACCGCCGATGACGACGGTGTTACCGTCTTTGACCATGATGTTGCTGGTGACTTCGGTGGTGATCTTGAAGGGCAGGTTGGAGCTGGCGGTGAGACCGCCGCTGGAGTCCTCGGGGTGGACTTCCATGCGGATGTAGCCGTCGTCGCCGATGAACGGGCGGAAGATCAGTCGCGTGCCGGTGTCGAGGAACTCGACGGTCTGCACAGAGCTGGAGGCGGTGACGGTGGTGGTGAGGTAGCCGTCGCGGCGGCCGACGATGATTTCGCCCTTTTGCTTGTTGAGCGCGAGGACCTTGGGGTTGGCCAGCACGGTGGTGTCGGTCACGCCCTCGAGGGCGGCGAGGAAGACGGAGATGTTGTCCGACACGAAGCCGACGCGCAGTCCGTTGTTGATGCCTTGGGTGAAGTTGTTGCCCGTGCCGCCCTGGCCGGCGCCTCTGCCGAGACTGTTCGGGCTGAGGGGGTTCTCGACGGGCCCGCCGAGGAACTGGCCGCCGTTTCCGTTGGTGAGGATGTTGGCGAAGTTGACGCCGGCGAGGATGTTGAAGTCGACGCCGAGTGCGTTGTCCTCGGTGAGGGCGGCGCGCAGGATGGTGGCTTCGATGAGGATCTGCTGGGGGCGGCGGTCGACTTCCTTGAGGATTTCCCGGACTTTTTCGAGGTTCTCGGGGAAGTCGGTGACGACGATGAGATCGTCGGTGGCGTGGGAGTTGCCGCCGACGTCCTGCGTGCCGGAGTCGATCCCCGAGACGGCGGCGGTGGTGAAGCTGGTTTGCGACTCGGAGCTGAGGACGGGCTTGATCATGTTCACGGCGTTGGCCGCGGGGGTGTAAAAGAGGCGGAAGACCTCGGTCTGGGTGCGACGGGATGCCTTCTCAATTTCGGCGAGTTCCTTGATGGTGTACACGTAGACGAAGTTGCCTTTTTCGCGATAGGCAAAGCCGTTGGACTGGAGGATTGCGTCGAGTGCTTCGCGGATGGTGACGTCGTAAAGGTTGGCGGTGACGACGCCGCGGACTTCTTTGCTGGCAACGATGTTTTTCTGACTTTGCGCCGCGAGCATGCGGAGGACTTCGAGGAGGTTTGCGTCGACGACGTGGATTTCGACCGTGCCGGTTTCGGAGACGTTGACCTGGCCTGGACGCACGGGCTGGCCCTCGCGGAGGCCACGTTCCTTGCCGCCGCCTTCAACGGGGATGGGATCGGAAGCGCCGGGTTTGCCGGGCTGGGGGATCTCCCGGCCGTTGGAGACCTCGCGGACGGTGTCTTCAAGGACCCGGCCGACCTCCGTGATCTCGGGGGTGATCTCTGGGGTGACGGCGGAGGCCGTGGGGTTTGCCGGGTCTTCCCGTCTTTCCCCGCTCGCCTGCGCCGAATAAACGGACGAGGCGGCCAAAAAAAGTACTGCAAAGGTTCGCGTGGCTTGGCGCATGATTTCTCCGTTACGACCCGTCCCCCCGATTCGCTACACATCCCCCCGTTCAACGCATCGTCAGTCTCGCAAGCAACCTTGCATCCCGTCCAGCGCGTTACTGAACTGTCAACGTCCCAGTAAGGGGTTCGACCCGGATCGTCATGGCCTCACCGTTACAACTGATACGAACCGACCCGGCGTTCAGGGGTGAGGACGATCCGCCGCCGGGGGTGGTCATCATGGGCGCGCCGCTTTCGTCGAACATCAGGGCGACAGAACCGTCGAAGTCGGCGGTGTCGATTCGTACCGCGGCCCAGGCGCCGCGTCCGCCGCCGAAGGACACGGTCCAAGGCTTGCGGTCGATCGGGTGGATCATCATCGTCGCGGGCAACGCCGAGAACACAGAGTACTGCCCTGACGTCGACGCCGTCCCGGGGGTGAAGACCATGTAAACCGGACTCTGCGTGGTGATGGCTCGGTTCTGGGCGTAGCCGATGTCGCTCATGACTTGCCGGGCCGCGGCCGAGACGATCAGGTCGCCCCGGCTGCCCAACTGCGGAATGATCACCGCGCTGATGAGCCCGAGGATCACCACGACCACGAGAATCTCAACCAGCGTGAACGCCGCTTTTTCCCGGTGGGTCCTGTACATCGCATGGCTCCTTGGGATTCGAAAACACTCTTCCCCCGGCGGCGACCCGACTACCGCGCCCGCTCGGGCGGGTTCGACATCCGAACCTTCAGCTCGCCGTCAAGCGAGCCTTGAATCTTCGCCAGTTTGGCGTCGATGGACCGCAGCAGCTCATTGGTCTGCATGACCTGGGCGGCGGGGTCGGGAATGAACTGGGCGTGGGCGGTTTTCGCCACGCCGGCTCCGAGCATCGAGTCGGCCGCGAGGCCGGCGATGAGCCCGGCTTGCAGAAGCACCACCGCCGTGAGAAATCCGGGGGATCGCATCGCCTTCATATGGCACCTTTTGCTTTCGTAAAAAGCCCGGTGGAACCTCGCGGCGCCACCGGGCATGTTTCAAATCAACACTTCGTTTTCGCCGTGCGCTACAGCTCGTTGTTCGGATCGCCGGCGCGGCCCTCGTTGTAGATAAAACCATACAAACGCGAGGTCGCCCAGATCTTGCCGGTGGTCGTGTTGAACACCCAGCCGACGCTCCCCGAGGCGTTGGCAGCGCCACCCGAACCGTAGTCGGTCGCGCCACTGACGATCCCGACGCTCGAATTGTTATTCATCGAGTTCGTCGGCGGCGACTGAAGGTAGGGACCGCGCAGCGGCGTTCCCGTCGTCGTGTGGTCGTCGTTGGTCTTGATCGTCATGTTGTCCCACCCCGTCGCGCCGCCGGCGATGAGCAGCGGGGGGTACTGGTCCTGGTGCTGCAGCGAGTACAGCTGAATCTGACTGCGGACCGCCTGAAGCTGGCTGGTCAGCGAGCTCTTCCGCGCGTCGTTGCTCGCATTGGAAAACTGCGGAATGACGATGGCGGCCAAGATCCCGAGGATGATGACGACGATCAAAATTTCAACGAGCGTGAAACCACGCGTAGACTTCCCACTTCGCATAATTTTGTCTCCGAGTCACAAGCGCCCTGGCGAGGCGCCGCCGTCCCTTTTTCACTCTTCGGGCGGTCGAACAAACCCGCCCGGGCGTGCGTCACTCGACGCACAAAGCCTTCGGACGGGGTTTCCCCCGCCCGAAGGCGGATTGCTACACGTTCGGTTTAGAGATCGTTGTTCGGGTCGCCAGCGCGGCCCTCGTTGTAGATGAACCCGAATGCACGCGAGGTCGCCCAGATCTTGCCGGTCGTCGTGTTGAACACCCAGCCGACGTTGCCCGAGGCGTTGGCCACGCCACCCGAACCGTAGTCGGTCACACCGGTGACGATCCCGACGCTCGAATTGTTATTCAGCGAGTTCGTCGGCGAAGCCTGCAGGTACGGCCCACGGATCGGGGTGCCCGTCGTCGTATGGTCGTCGTTGGTCTTGATGGTCATGTTGTCCCAGGCCGTCGCGCCGCCGACAACGAGAAGCGGCGGGTACTGGTCAAGGTGCTGCAGCGAGTACAATTGAATCTGACTCCGCAGCGTTTGGAGCTGACTGGTCAGCGAGCTCTTGCGGGCGTCGTTGCTCGCGTTGGAGAACTGCGGAATGACGATGGCGGCCAAGATCCCGAGGATGATGACCACGATCAGAATTTCCACGAGCGTAAACCCGCGACGAGCGTTCTTTGCAATACGGTTCATGATGACTCCTATCCGAACAATAAACCACACATGTCCGGCCCGACTCGCGGGCTTTGGCGACCGAACGTCGGCCGCCTGTCTGTGTTTCCCATCGACCGTCACACGGGTTCACTGAAGACTTCGGCCTTGAGGGAACCCATTTGACCAGTGCTGATCTACGATTCGTTCCCCCGCACGCAAACCTTCCCACTCAGTTTCCCCAACTTTCCATCACTTCCGCACCGATTCGTCCTCGCCCACACCTTAAAAACCCCACATCTTCACGTTCCACGGCCGATAACCCGCACGCCCCCTCGCCTCACCGCCCACATCGGGTCATAATCCAACGATGCCCCCCCATACCGCAGATAGCCCCGTCGCCGCGGTTTCCCCCGAGCCCGTTCTCGTCCGCCCCGCCACCCTCGCCGATCTGCCCGCTCTTCTTTCCCTGGCTTCCCTCGCCGGAGCCGGCCTCACCACGCTCCCCGTCGACGAACACCTGCTCCGCAAGCGCGTCGCCCTCTCGGTGCAGAGCTTTACGCGCCTCCTCAACGCCGCGCCCGAGACGCCCGGCACCGACGCGTACCTTCTGGTCATGCAGACCGCCTCGGGTCGCGTGATCGGAACTTCGGGCATCGTCGCCAAGGTGGGCGGGTTCGAGCCGTTCTACTCTTATGTGATCGAGACCGCCCGCTTCGAGTCCAAGACCATCGGCGTCGCCCGCGACGTCCCCATTCTCCGCCTGCACGAGGAGCACGACGGCCCCTGCGAGATCGGCTCGCTGTTTCTCCACCCCGACTTTCGCCAGTCGCACAACGGACGGTTCCTCCAATTCGTGCGGTTTCTGCTCATCGCCGAGTACCCCGGCGCTTTCGAGACCAGCGTCGTCTCGGAGATCCGCGGCGTCTCCGACGACTCCGGTCGATCCCCCTTCTGGGACGCCCTCGGCCACCACTTCTTCGGAATCGACTTCCGCACCGCCGACCGCCTCTCCGTCTCCAACAAGAAGTTCATCGCCGAGCTCATGCCCGACCACCCGATCTACATCCCCCTCCTCCCGCCCGACGCCCAAGCCGTCATCGGCGCGCCCCACCCCCACTCGATCCCCGCCATCAAGAACCTCGCCGGCGAAGGTTTCGTCTATCAGCACGCCGTCGACATCTTCGACGCCGGCCCGGTGTACGCCTGCCCCCGCGACAAGATCCGCTCGGTCCGCCTGTCCCGCCGCGCACCCGTCCGCGAGGTCGTGCAATCCCTCGACACGCCCGACTTCATGATGTGCACCGCCGCGCCCGGCTTCTCCGCCACCAAAGGCCCGCTGGCGGAAACCCCCGCGGGCCTCCGCATCTCAGCCGCCTCGGCGCACCTGCTGCAGGTCCGCGTCGGCGAGGTCCTCCGCTACGTCGAACTCAAAAACCCGGAGGCCGTATGATTTCCACCGAACGCGTCTCCACCGAACTGGTTTCCACGAACCCCTGGGACAACTCCGAGCTATGGCGCGGCCCGATCGCCACCCCCGCGACAATCGCCGCCGCACTCGCCTCGGCACGCGCCGCCGTCGCCGACTGGTCCCACACTCCCGACCTCCGAGCCTCCGTCATCACCCGACTCGGCGAGCTCCTCAAGTCCCACGCCGACGAACTCGCAACGCTCATCTCCCGCGAAACCGGCAAGGTCCTCTGGGAAGCCCGCCTCGAAGTCGCCGCGATGGCAAACAAGTGCCCCCTCTCCATCCGCGCCGAGCACGAGCGCCGCTCCCCCACCACCTCCCCAGCCGGCGCAATCACCTACCGCCCCCACGGCGTCGCCCTCGTCCTGGGCCCGTTCAACTTTCCCGGACACCTCCCCCTCGGACACATCGCTCCCGCCCTGCTCGCCGGAAACACCGTCCTCTTCAAGCCCTCCGAAAAAACCCCCGCCACAGCCGAGTTCCTCGCCCGCCTACTCCACCTGGCCGGCTTGCCCCCCGGCGTGCTCCAAGTCCTCCACGGCGGGGCCGCCGTCGCCACGCAACTCATCGACTCCGACATCAACGCCGTCCTGTTCACCGGCTCGCTCCCCGTCGCCACCCAGATCCTCTCCCGCCTCACCCGACGCCCCGGCGTACTCACCGCACTCGAGCTCGGCGGTAACAACCCCCTGATCGCCTGGGACATCCAAAACACCCCCGCAGCCGTACTCCACATCCTCCAATCCGCCTTCGCCACCTCGGGCCAACGCTGCTCCTGCGCCCGCCGACTCATCCTCCCAC